>NZ_JAUBRO010000005.1:83143-175571 GCF_036701945.1 Microcoleus sp. MON1_C1
CAGATTTGGGAGAAAAACAGAAAGCGCTAGAGTATTACAGCCAGTCGCTTCCCCTGTTTCGGGCAGTAGGCGATCGCGGTGGGGAAGCCGTCACCCTCAACAACATCGGCGCAGTCTACTCAGATTTGGGAGAAAAACAGAAAGCGCTAGAGTATTACAGCCAGTCGCTGCCCCTGAGTCGGGCAGTAGGCGATCGCAGCAGAGAAGCCCTCACCCTCACCAACCTCGGCAATGTCTATTCAGATTTGGGAGAAAAACAGAAAGCGCTAGAGTATTACAGCCAGTCGCTTCCCCTGTTTCGGGCAGTAGGCGATCGCAACGGGGAAGCTATCATCTTCAACAATATCGGTGAAGTCTACTCAGCATTGAGAGAAACAGAGAAAGCGCTAGAGTATTACAGCCAGGCGCTGCCCCTATTTCGGGCAGTAGGCAATCGCAGGAAGGAAGCTTACACCCTCGCCAAAATCGGCGGTTTCTACTTGGAATTGGGAGAAACAGAGAAAGCGCTAGAGTATTTTAGTCAGTCGCTTCCCCTGAGACGGGCAGTAAGCGATCGCACTGGGGAAGTTTCCACCCTCAACAACATCGGCTTAGTCTACTCAGCATTGGGAGAAACAGAGAAAGCGCTAGAGTATTACAGCCAGTCGCTTCCCCTGAGTCGGGCAGTAGGCGATCGCATTGGGGAAGCTTACACCCTCACCAACATCGGCGGTTTCTACTTGGAATTGGGAGAAACAGAGAAAGCGCTAGAGTATTACAGCCAAGCGCTGCCCCTATTTCGGGCAGTAGGCGATAGGTGGGGGGAAGCTAGCACCCTCAACAACATCGGCGTAATCTACTCAGGTTTGGGAGAAAAACAGAAAGCGCTAGAGTATTACAGCCAGACCCTGTCCCTATTTCGGGCAGTAGGCGATGGCAGTGGGGAAGCTAGCACCTTTTACAGCATAGCGTCTGTCAAACGCGACCAAAATAATCTTTCCGAAGCCCTCACCGACATTGAATTTTCTCTCAAAATTATCGAAAGCCTCCGCACCAAAATAGTCAGCCCAGAACTCCGCACCTCATACTTTGCCAAAGTACAGCGATACTACGAATTCTACATCGATTTGTTAATGCAACTGCATAAAACTAATCCTAAATCCGGGTATGATCGCAAAGCCTTAGAAGCCAGCGAACGTTCGAGAGCCCGCAGTCTCCTCGAACTCCTCCAAGAAAGTAACGCCAACATTCGCGAAGGCATTTCCCCCGATTTACTGCAACAAGAAAAGAGCCTGCAACAGCAACTCGATGCCATTGAAAAGCAGCGCATCGGAACAATCAGCACCCCCAACCCCAATCAAACTAAAATCGCTGAAATCGACAAACAGCGCCTCGCACTATTGGAACAATATCAGCAACTCCAAACAAAGATTCGTACTGCCAGCCCCCGCTACGCAGCCCTAACCCAACCCCAACCTTTAACACTGCCAGAAATTCAGAAACAGATTCTCGATGAAAACACTATTTTATTGCAGTATTCCCTCGGCTCCTCCCGCAGTTATTTGTGGGTGGTGACATCAACAGGACTAACCAGCTATGAATTACCAAAACAGGTTGACATTGAAACAGCAGCTAAGAACTTTATAGAAGCAATAACTAGCCCAGTCCAAAGAAATATTCCCCAACAAGTTGCTCAAGCAAGTGCAAATTTAGGTCAAGTGATTTTACAACCCGCAGCAGCCCAATTAGGTAATAAACGCCTATTAATTGTTCCCGACGGCGTGTTGCACTATATTCCTTTCACGGCTTTAACTCTACCACAAACCGCTGGACAAAGCACCAATGTTCCCTTAATTGCCGAACATGAAATTATCACTTTGCCTTCCGCCTCAACCCTTGCCATTCTCAGGCAAAATTATGGAGAGAGAAAACCGCCAAACCGAACTCTAGCAATTTTAGCAGACCCTGTTTTCAGCCCAGAGGATGAAAGAATTAAAGGAAAAGTTACCCAAGCAACAATAGAAAAATTAGAAACCAACAACCTCGGTTTAAATCGCTCGCTGCGTGCTTCTAATCGGCAATGGCCGCCCGAACGCCTCGCATTTACCCGCCAAGAAGCCCAAACCATATCCAGCTTATTCCCCTCAGCTTCTAGCCGTCAAATATTTGATTTTGATGCCAGTCGTACTATTGCTACCGATGGCAATTTAGCCAATTATCAAATCGTTCACTTCGCCACCCACGGTCTTGCCAACAGCAAAAATCCCGAATTGTCAGGAATTGTGATGTCGATGGTAGATGACAAGGGCAATCTTGTCAATGGTTTTTTGCGTCTCACGGATATTTTTAACTTGAAACTAGCGGCAAATTTAGTGGTTTTAAGTGCTTGTCAATCGGGAATGGGACAGAATGTTAAAGGCGAAGGAATGGTGGGATTGACAAGAGGTTTTATGTATGCGGGGGCGCAGCGGGTGGCGGTGAGTTTGTGGAGTGTGGATGATGAAGGAACTGCTGTGTTAATGCAAAAGTTTTATCAAAAAATGCTGCAACAAAAGTTAGCGCCAGCGGCAGCTTTGAGGGCGGCGCAGATGGAAATGATGCAGCAGGAAAAATGGCAATCTCCCTATTATTGGGCGGCTTTTACCTTGCAAGGCGAGTGGAAATGATAGAGCACTTTTGCTGGTAAGTAAGTAGATAGCCCTTCTAGGGACACGGCAATGCCCATTGGTGTCAACTTAACGTTAAATCGACAGTCCGATAGTCCGATAGTCCGATAGTCCGACAGTCCGACAGTCCGACAGTCCGACAGTCCGACAGTCCGACAGTCCGACAGTCCGACAGTCCGACAGGGAATGAATTCCCTGTCTAATAGCTAAAGTCCTCTGAAGAGGACTAATAGACCTCTTGCAAAAATCCTTTTCATCCATTGATGGGCCGGAGAGCCCGTCCTAATTATTTTTGCCAGAGGTCTAATGAGTTTAAAAATTCGGCGTTGCTGGGCGTTGCTGAAAACAGGTAGGAATTCAGATTTCCCAATTGCTATAAAACAAGTATGGTCAGTTTTGTAACATCAAGCGAAAAGTTGATTCCTACCTGTATTCAGCAACGTCAAAAATTCATCTTCTCAGTCCTCTTCAGAGGACTTTAGCTATTAGACAGGGGTTTCAACCCCTGGCGGACTGGCGGACTAACGGGTGGGTGGGCTGACAGCTTAAGTTGACACCAATGGCCGAAGAGCCCGGAACGGGCAAGATGCCCGTTCCACAAAGAAGGAGTTTTCTTGTGGGGTGGGCCGAAGAGCCCGCCCAGAAAAGGGTTTATCGCCCGCTAGCTAAAGCCTCCCGCAATTTGCGGTCCCGCGATTTATCCCGAAGTTCGGGAGTCGCCATCCGCAACACCAAATCCAGCAACCAAGGCGCAATTCGGTGACACCAAACTGCTAGATGACTTTGCCATCCTACCAAGATTTCGGGTGCATCTTTCTGCAATCCCGCGACAAGTGCTAGGGCAACTTTTTCGGGAGTTGTGGGCACTACCCAGCGAAATTGTTCCAAGTCTCGCACCATGTCGGTATCTGTTAGAGATGGCAGCAAAGCTGTGACTCGAACATTGTACTGAGTTAACTCGCTGCGTAAAGCTTGGGTGAATCCCAAAATCGCAAATTTGGTAGCAGAATAAGTGGCCATTGTGGGCGCGGCAATTTTTCCCATTAAGCTGGAAACATTGACGATTGTTCCCTCTTTTTGAGTCGCCATTCGCCTCGCTACTAAGCGGGTAATTGTGTAGGTTCCGAGCAAATTTAAGGCAATTTCTTCCTCGATTAACGGCAGCGGGGAACGCAAGAATGATGCTTGGTGCGCGACGCCTGCACAGTTGACTAGCAGGTGAATCGGGCCGCTATCTCGCCAAGCTTGGGCGATCGCAATATTCACCGCTACTGACTGAGTTAAATCCAAAGCTAACGGCACTACTTCTGTGCCAAAAAGATCGATTTCCTCTGCCAGTTCAATTAATTGCCTGCGGTTGCGCGCCACAATCAACAAACGTTTGACTCCTTGTCTCGCTAATTCCAGGGCGATCGATCGCCCAATTCCGCGCGAAGCTCCTGTAACAAGAGCTGTTTTTCCTTGAAGTTGCATAATAGATTAAACCTTTTGGTAGATGCTCACTGCGGCACGGAGTTATGAGTTATGAGTTGTGAATTATTAGTTATGAGTTGAATGTTTTGGCGGTAACAACTCATAATTCATAATTGTTGAAAAGGCTATCTTGTTTCGATAGACCTGATTTACTTGTGGGGTTAACTCAAAACTAAAAACTTTTGAATCGCTAACGTGCGCGTGAGTTGAACTAAACTTGTGGTTTGCCAGAAATCAGTCAAATATCTGGTCTTTTAACCTCATGCCAGCAGACAAAGCTGAGATGAGAAAACAGAGTCGGAAATCATGACCAAGCGGGCTTTATTACCGCTTTTTCTTCAGTTCGCGGAGGGGGACTTTGCCTGTGTAGCCGCGAATTTATTCGCCCGGGATTGGTTATCCGCCGGGGCTTTCTTCAGTCGGCGGAGGCGAACTTTGCCTGTGTAGCCGTGAATTTATTCACCGGGGATATTCACCGCGAATTTGTCATTTACCGGGGTTCGAGAACCCCTCTTTCTTCAGTCGGCGGAGGCGGACTTTGCCTGTGTAGCCGGGAATATTCGCCGGGGATTGGTTATCCGCCAGGGCTTTATTACCCTCTTTTTTTAGTCCGCAGAGGCAGACGATATCCTGTGCAGCGGCGACTTAAAATCGCCGGGAATTCGTGCGAATTGGCACAGGATAATTGAGCAATGCAGATTATCAATTCCACACCTCCTAGATATGAGAATTTCCTATCTACACACACCTTAACAACTTGACAGAGAAGCGGCAACAATTTTTAATAAATCTTCCGCAACACTTCTTTACAATTTTCTCAGACTGCCGATTTCCAAGTGCCGTGAAAGCCCAAAGGTATGACACCGGGCAATTCTAGCTTGCAAACAGGTTCGCCGGAAAGTCCGTCGCTGTCAAATATCCAGACTTCGCTGCTGTCAGAATTGCCGTCATAAATAACTGTTACTATCCAACCTTTCTCCGAGGAAATATCTGGAACGTAGATGGGCTCTGTGGGATAGCGATTTTCGCCCAAGTCGGCAATTGTGAGATTGCGGCTTTGCGTGTCAAAACGGGCGATCGCACCGTAAGATTCCGCTACAATATCAACGTCAGGCTGATACATTGCCAGATAAATATATCGCGAGTCTTGCCCTATTTCTGAAGCAGGTACGATCGGAAACTCGCAAGATTGATCCAGCAATTCTTCGGCTGCTGTCACTTGGCCAGTTTGAGGATTGAGATGCACCCGCCACAGAGTCCCCTCCGCGTCGGTGCGAGTTTCACCTGTCGCTACTTCTTTCAGTCGCTGATTAATTTGAAAGTCAGCGAAGCGCACAAAATCAACCGCTACCGAACCATCTTCCTTCACAAAACCGTTAGCAAAATGCCACTGAAACCAAGAATCGGTTTCGCCGCGACTAACTAAAGATAGAGTTTCCGAGTCAATAACTAAGATCTGGGTTCCTAACTCGGGTTTCCATTCCAAAGAGTCGCTGTAACTGCTAATTCCAGCTAACACTGGTAAAAATTTTACTCGTACTGGTGGCACAAAAAATATTAGATACTTTCCAGCCAAAACAAAATCGTGGAGCATAGGAGCGCCATCTAAAGCAACAGTTGCTTGTTGCACAATTTTGCCTGTAGGATCGCTTTTATACAGATTCAACTTTGTACTGGCACCATGTGTCATTCCAAAGTTAAAAATATAGCCAGTAATCGGGTCGCGCTTGCAGTGAGCGGAATAAGAAGATCCACGCTCTAAACTTCCTAAATCGTCCGTTCCGCGAGTTTCCAAGGTTTGCAAATCGAGGCTGTGAGGCCAGCCACCTTCCCACAAAGCTAAAAGGCGATCGGGCAAAGCTAAAACAGAAGTATTGGCAGCATTTTTCACAGATTTAGTCCACCGCAACCATGCAGGCCCCGGTGCTGTCATGCCGTAATTAGGGTAGAGAAATTTATCAGCTTTTTCCTCAGCTTGGTATCCCGCTGTTTCCACGTAGCGATAAACAGCCGCAGCACCCGCATCGGTAAAATGTACAGCCAAAATTGCACCATCGCCATCAAACCAGTGTCCCGCATCCATGCCGCCGCGTTGCAAACGTGCGGGCCCGTTACGGTAGAGAGTGCCTCGCAATCCTGCGGGAATTTTACCGCTTTTAACGGATAACTGAGTCAGGGGAAATTCCGCAGCCGGACGAGCTAAAGCGTGAGCCCAGGATTTTTTAGCTGAGATTTTAGTGTCTATTTTCATTGGAAACTCGCAATTTTCAACTGATATGACAGAAGTTTTCCTATACAATTATAGCAAAAATTAACTAACAGCTATGACTCTCCGCCGCCGTGCTCTGCTCACAACTTTTGGGCTGACTGCTATTGGTACTCAGCTTTTGCCGTTAGCGAAGCCCTCGAATAGGAGCGCGCAAACCAACCTATCTCCCAAAAGTGCGATCGTTAAGCCCCGCCGCCTGCAAGTTGGCGATACTATAGCTTTAATCAATCCTGCAGCTTTCAACTACAAAAAAGAAATCGAGGATTTTTTTAAAGTTATCGAAAAGCTGGGATTAAAAGTTAAACTGGGAGAGCATTTTTACGACCGCTACGGCTATTTAGCAGGCAAGGATGCCGATCGCGCCGCCGATGTCAACGCAGCCTTTGCCGATGACTCAGTGCGAGCTATTTTTACCGGGATGGGCGGCTGGGGCTGCGGTCGGATATTGCCGCTCCTGGATTACAATATTATCGGCAACAATCCCAAAATTATTATGGGATTTAGCGATATTACTGCGCTGTTATTGGCGATTTATGCTAAAACTAATAGAGTTACTTTTCACGGCCCTTTAGGTGCGTCAACTTGGAGTCCCTTTACAGTGGATTACGTCAAAAAAGTTTTGTTTGACGGAGGTTCGGTGACGATGCAAAACTCCAAAAGCGTGCAAGTTCAAACAATCGGGCGCGGCACAGCTAGGGGTAAACTAATCGGCGGCAATTTATCAGTAATCGCAGCAATGGTGGGTTCTGCATATTTACCGCCGTGGGAAAACAGTATTTTGTTTGTTGAGGAAGTTGGCGAAGAAGTTTATCGCATCGATAGAATGTTGACGCAGCTCAAATTAGCGGGCATTCTCGATAAAATATCAGGTTTTATTTTCGGACAGTGTACCAAGTGCGAAGCTGAAAAACCCCAAGAATCCCTAACCTTACCTCAAGTCTTGTCCGACCACATTCGCCCTTTGAATATTCCCGCGTGGTACGGTTCAATGGTGGGACATATGCGGGAGCAGTTCACTTTGCCGATCGGTCAAGAAGTCGAAATCGACGCTGACTCTGGTACAATCAGATTATTAGAATCTGCTGTCAGCTAAATCTTAAACTCTTCTGGATATTACCGAGGCAGAGCCTCCGGATCTGCGTTCCCAGGCAGAGCCAGGGAACGAGAAATAAATTTAAACACAAAATCAGAAATATCGTGAAAAAAACCGCACAATTAATTAAACCCTTAACAGTAATAATTTTGACAATTCTTTGCCTGTTGCCGCTCAATGCCTGTGCAGCAGCAAGTAAAACCGCAAATGGCGACGCCATTTACCAGCAGCGAACAGTCCACAATCCCGACGGCATCGGCAAATTTTACATGGGTCGAGAAATTGCCCAAGTCATGGGATATCAAGGCGCTGGTTGGCTGGAAAGACCGTCTCGCGGCATGGAAGAAAAATCAGCTCGATTAGTCAACAATCTCGATTTAAAACCAACCGATATTGTAGCAGACATTGGAGCGGGAACGGGATATATTAGCTTTCGCATCGCTCCCTTAGTTCCACAAGGAAAGGTTTTAGCAGTTGACGTGCAGCCGGAAATGATTAATTTTATTAAAGTGAATAAACAAGAAAAAAATATTGCTAACGTTGAGCCAGTTTTGGCGAGTATCGACAATCCGAATTTGCCGGAAAATAGCGTAGATTTAGTTGTGATGGTCGATGCTTATCACGAATTTGCATATCCCAGAGAAATGATGCAAGGAATTGTGAAAGCACTCAAACCGGGAGGCCGCACGGTATCGATCGAGTATCGGGGCGAAAATCCGCTGATTCCCATTAAAGGTTTGCACAAAATGACGCAGAAGCAGGTGAAAAAAGAAATGGCGGCCGTCGGTTTAGTATGGAAAGAGACAAAAGATATGTTACCCCAGCAGCATTTGATGGTGTTTGAGAAACCATCTCAAATTTAGCAGCCAAACAGAGCGATTATATACCATTTTTACTCCTTTTTGTCAAGGTACAAAAGACGTATTTTTGAGGCGTGCGGGCGCTCGGTCACACATACTAAGCCTTAAGTAACCCTTAAGATAGACATTTTACTAAAAATACCATTTACAATTAAAAATTGATAACCCAGAGGCGCTTCCTTCATTTTTCAAGCGAAGAAGTGTCGCTATTAAGAAGTACCAGCGTGAACATTCCAAGTTCCATCCTCACCATGCTCGCCGGCATCGTAGTGACTCTGATCAGTCTCTGGTACGGGCAGAATCACGGTTTACTGCCGATCGCCGCCTCTAATGAAGCATCCGAGATAGACGCACTATTCAATACAATGATGACCATTTCCACTGGATTATTTATCATGGTCCAGGGAGTGCTAATCTTTGCTGCAATTAAATATCGCCGCCGTCCAGGAGACAACACAGATGGGCCGCCTTGGCATGACAACTTTCCCTTAGAAATTCTTTGGACAGCCGTGCCGGCGGTGATTATTTTAGGAATCGGAGTCTACAGTTTTGAGATTTACAACTCAATGGGAGGCCTCGATCCGATGGGCAATCACGACCACGGCACCATGCAAGCGCACTCTAAAATGCGGGGAAGTGCGATCGCAGCCACACTCTCAGATACACCCCAAAAAACTCCTCAAATTCCGTCTCAAAAACTCGTTGCTTTAGGCGTAGGTGCTTCCCCTGAAAATGAAGACAAACCAGCAGACTTAGTTGTAAATGTCATGGGTTTGCAGTACGCCTGGATATTTAGCTATCCAGAAAGCGGCGTTAGTTCCGGCGAACTGCATATGCCAGCCAACCGCGACGTACAGCTAAATATCTCAGCCCAAGACGTGCTGCACGCATTTTGGCTGCCGGAATTTCGCCTCAAACAAGATGCAATTCCCGGGCGGCCGAGCGAACTGAGATTTACAGCAACTAAAACCGGCGAATACCGGGTGGTTTGTGCTGAATTGTGCGGCGCTTATCACGGAGCGATGAAAGCTGTAGCAGTCGTTCACACGCCAGAAGAATTCGACACTTGGCTGCAAAGCCAGCAAGTTGCTAGCAGTCAAAACTTAGAGCAAGCAGTTGCAGTCAATCCTGGGGAATTGTCAGACGGTGAATTTTTGGCTCCCTACGTCAGGGAAATAAAAATTAATTCCGAAACCCTAGAACAACTTCACCCAACTCATCACTAAAAATAGTCATTAGTTCCTGGCACTGGGTCTTTAATCTTGAGCTAATAACTAATGACTAATAACTAATGACTAATAACTATGACACAAGCACAGTTCCAAGAAAGTGCCAACACTGAGGCTCGCGGAACAGCGCCCGCTGATAGACATTGGCGCGACTACTTCACTTTTAATACCGACCACAAAGTCATCGGTATTCAATACCTAGTCACAACATTTATTTTCTATCTAATCGGCGGCGTGATGGCCACTTTGGTGCGAACAGAACTCGCCACCCCCGACTCCGATTTTGTCCCGCCCGAACTCTACAACAGTTTATTTACTGTTCACGCGACGGTGATGATCTTCCTGTGGATCGTACCCGCCGGAGCCGGATTTGCTAACTTTTTGATCCCCTTAATGATTGGGGCAAAAGACATGGCATTTCCCAGACTGAATGCCCTTGCCTTTTGGCTAATTCCCGTAGGCGGCGTGTTGCTGTTGAGCAGTTTTTTGGTAGGAGCTCCACAGGCGGGTTGGACTTCCTATCCGCCTTTGAGCTTAGTTACTGCTCAAGCCGGGGAAGAAATTTGGATTCTCAGCGTTTTGATTCTGGGAACTTCTTCGATTTTGGGGGCGGTTAATTTTGCCGTTACCATCTTTACCATGCGGGTTCCGAGCATGGGTCTCAATGATATGCCTTTGTTTTGCTGGGCGATGATTGCGACTTCAGCGCTCACTTTGATTGCTACTCCAGTGTTAGCCGCAGCTTTGATTTTGCTGTCGTTTGACTTGTTAGCAGGAACGGCATTTTTTAACCCGACCGGCAACGGCGATCCGATCGTCTACCAGCATTTATTCTGGTTTTATTCGCACCCGGCAGTTTACATTATGATTATGCCCTTTTTCGGGGTGATTTCAGAAGTTTTGCCGGTGCATTCGCGCAAGCCAATTTTTGGTTATTTGGCGATCGCATATTCCAGTCTCGCCATCAGCTTTTTGGGCTTGATCGTGTGGGCGCACCATATGTTTACCAGCGGTACTCCCGGCTGGCTGCGGATGTTTTTTATGATCACCACTATGATCATCGCCGTACCAACAGGGATTAAAATATTTAGCTGGTTGGCAACTATTTGGGGAGGAAAACTCCGGCTTGTCAGCGCGATGCTATTTGGGATGGGTTTTATCTCAACATTTGTCCTCGGCGGCATCACCGGGATCATGGTGGCTTCCGTACCTTTCGACATTCACGTTCACGACACTTATTTTGTCGTCGCTCACCTACACTACGTGCTGTTTGGCGGATCAGTGTTTGGAATTTACGCTGCTTTTTACCACTGGTTCCCCAAAATGACGGGGCGGATGATTAATGAATTTTGGGGTAGAGTTCACTTTGTTTTAACCTATGTGGGCTTTACTGTAACTTTCTTGCCGATGCACGCTTTGGGGATGCAAGGAATGCCTCGGCGGGTGGCAATGTACGACCCGAAATTTACCACAATTAATGTCATTTGTACTGTCGGTGCTTATATGCTGGCAGTGTCTACGATCCCGTTTATCATTAATGTGATTTGGAGCTGGAGATACGGCCCGAAAGCAGGTGACAATCCTTGGCAAGCTTTGAGTTTGGAATGGATGACGACTTCGCCACCCCCCATCGAAAATTTTGAAGGAGTGCCGGTATTGGCAACTGGGCCTTACGATTACGGCATGGAAAAAATTCAGAATACAGGGGAACGTCTCAGGCTCAAGCTGAGGGAAAATGCCACCCGCAACGCCCAGAAAACAGGTATTCCTCTTGCGGAGGCTCAAGCTTCAACTTTCTTGGGCCGTACTGCAACTTTGGTCGCTCCTGAATCCGAGGTAAATGTTGATTCTCCTGCTGATGAAAGTCAAGATGGCGAATAGTTATTAGTCATCAGTCATTAGTCATTGGGCATTGTTGACTGTTGACTGTTGACTGTTGACTGTTGACTGTTGACTGTTAACTAATGACTGATGACTAATGCCAACTGCCAACTGCCAACTGACAAGTGACAACTGACAAGTGACAACTGACAACTGACTTCTTCATTACCAATTTCTTATGCAAATTCCAGCGATCGATCCGGCAAAAACAGCCCTGAATTACCACCACGAGGGCGAAGTAGAAGCACACGGTGTCGAGCATCCCGACCACCGAATGTTAGGGGTAATTGTGTTCCTGTGCGCTGAAGGCATGATATTTTTCGGTATGTTTGCCGCGTATTTGATTTATCGGGCGATGGCCCCCGCGTGGCCTCCTGAAGGTACGCCCGAGCGCGAGTTATTGCTGCCGGGAATCAATACGGTAATTCTGATTGCTAGCAGTTTTGTTATTCACAATGCGGATACTGCAATCAAAAAGAATGATGCCGCCGGAATGCGGAATTGGTTGCTCGTAACTATTGCTATGGGCGCAGTTTTCTTGTTCGGTCAGGTTTACGAATACGCTCATTTAGAGTTTGGCTTGACGACTAATTTGTATGCCAGTTGCTTTTACGTTTTGACTGCTTTTCACGGCTTGCACGTAACGTTGGGAGTGCTTTTGATGGTGGCGGTGGTGTGGCGATCGCGCGCGCAAGGTCATTATTCTAGCGAGCACCACTTCGGAATCGAAGCGACTGAGATTTACTGGCACTTTGTGGATGTGATTTGGATTGTTTTGTTTTTGCTGCTGTATATTTTGTGATCCCAGAGGCTTTGGGGCCTCTGCCACAAGAGATTTGTATGACCCCCAACTGGGGGTTTTTTTATTGTTTGGAGAGTGCGATCGACTTTCATTCACCCTCTCACAGCCGATCGCGCTAAACTAAAAGTAGCAATTCTCCTATCCAGCAGCATTGAGAAAATTATGCAGTGCGAATTGTGCGATCGACAAATGGAAGCATTAACCGCCCATCACCTCATCCCCAAACAAAACACCAAACGGAAAAACGAAGATCCAAGCCCGACAATCGACATTTGCTCCGCTTGTCACCGCCAGATTCACTCTCTATTTGAGAACAAACACCTCGCCCAAGAGCTCAACACCGTGGAAAAGCTCAAAAATGACCCTGAGCTCCAGAAATTTCTATCTTGGATTAAGAAACAAAAAACCGACAAACGCATTCAAGTACGCGGCAAAAAAGCTTGATCGCAGGGCCAGAACTCAGATATATAGTCCTGGACGCAGTTACTGTCTGAGGCCCGGTTTCTTCATTAATTTTTCGTTCCCTAACCCCAAATTTTGCAGAGAAACCCGGTTTGTTTGCGTAAATCCTAGTATAGTGATTTACTTATTAGTAACAAGCTGCCAACAATTCTCATGAACCTCACCTCCCTCGAACTCGCAAAAGACCGAGCGCGCATCTACAAAAACTACCTCCAAATGGAAATAGATGCCAAAGCTAACATAAACAAACTAGCTTTTTTAGACCGGGGAATTGAAAAATCACCTTACCAAAAAGAAATTAAAAACTATCCCGAGTATCTCAAACAGAAACCCGACGGCTTAAAAGTAATTAGCTATATTCCCGGACCCAATAATCCCCTCAAACTTACCCCCTTTCCCAGCCTGGGAGAACTACCTCAAATTAACTCTCAAGCTTTAAATTTTCTCCACGCAGACATCAAAGAAGCCTGCGTTTGCATTGGTAGTTTTGTAGACGGCAAAATTCAGGCGCAGTGGCTGGGAAAAAACGCACTTACCAATGCTGAGCAGTGGAGTGCCACTAAAATTATCGCACTCCTTAATATCGTCAGTCAACTAAATAGCAAATATCCCGACTGCGACATTGACAACTGCGTTGTTAGAGATGGTAACGGGCAAAAACACGATTATTATTTTTACGATGTAGCAAAAGACATGATTAACTATGCCTCCAATATCGGAAGTTCAAACTCCTTAGCTGCGATGTTCAAACGCTTCGATACTCGCATAGGACTAGAGCAATGGCTGAAGAGCGCTACTGGCAATAATGACCTAATTTTTCGCGGCGATTACGGCGAAAATCCTTATCTCACCAACCCAAAAATATTCGATCTCACCAAAAAACAAGTGCTTTTAAGTGCCGCAGTAAACAGCACCAAACAAAAAAATTCCGTATCTGCTTATGACTTGACCAGGCTGATTTCAATGTTAGGATGGCACTTCCACATCGAACAGCGATCGCGCATGAAAGCATCTCAGTGGAACAGCTTAGAAAGCATTGTCAGAGCAATGGGACACGACAGCGCTCGATATGTGGACGTAGCAATTAAAACTTTGGGGATGGATAGCCTTATCACTTCTCCAGTAATTATCTCAAAATTGGGTTACGGACTGAGCGCGATCAGGGGAACCCTAGAAACAGTTTATGTGGCTTTAGTGCGGTTTGTTGACGAGCGGCCCAAGGCGGCGGGAAAGCCGGCAAAACTCAGAACTTTAGCCATGAGTTTGCGGGCAGAAAAAGCTGTAGGCAGTTCCAGCAATGTCGATCGCTTGGCGATCGAACTCGACGCCAGATTTTGCGCCGAAGTCACGGAAATTCTCCGCCGGTTGTTTGCGGAAGAATTTTAAACGCGGGCGATCGACTAATTAGAAAGTCGGTGAAACTTGCGGTAAAGCATCCTCTCCACCGGCTTTCCTCCCCGCAAATGTTGCTCAGTTATTGCCGCAACTTCTTCAGGGCAAACGGCCTTGTACCAAACCTCTTCTGGCAGCACCAACACCATCGGCCCGTTGCCGCACTGTCCCAAACAACTGCTAGCAACAACTTCAACTTCTGAGGGCGACAATTTCTGAAAAGCTGCCAGTACCTTTGCTGAATTTTGCTTGCGACAAGTGCGGTTTTGACAAACAAGAACTTGCCTAGAAGATTCTGTGATTTTCATGTTTTTTTACTTGACCTTCTACTACATATATGCTATTTTTTTATCAGGGGAATAGGTGCGGCCATATATACTCGAATTCTAACGGGTTCCCAGGCAGAGCCGGAGAACAGATTTCCAGAGAAAGAGCCTTGGTTGCACAGGAAAATTCGAGGCCGATCCTGGTAACGAGTAGAGTTGGATAAAATTATTGTGGGGTGGGCGTCCCGCCCGCCCGAAAAATACAATTTAGATGCGGGACAGCTTAAGACTTCAGCGCAACCTACGGTTAATCTGGTGACAAACCTTTGGAAGCCAACCATTGTCGATCGAACAAACGCGACTGATACCGAGCCCCGCCGTCGCAGAGTACCGTAACAATCGTATGTCCAGGCCCCATTTGCTTCGCTAAAGCCACGGCCGCCGCCACATTAATCCCCACAGAACCGCCCATAAACAGCCCTTCTTGCCTCAGCAGTTGGTAAATCACCCGGACAGCTTCAGTATCGTCAATTTGAATGGCGTCGTCTACCGGGGCATTCTCCATATTTGCAGTCACGCGAGTGGTGCCAATTCCCTCAGTAATCGAACTGCCTTCGGTCTTAATTTCTCCAGTTTTGAAATAACTGTAAAGCCCGCTGCCCATCGGGTCTGCCAAGACAATTCTCACAGCAGGATTTTTTTCTTTCAAAAACATTCCTACGCCAGCAAAAGTTCCGCCGGTACCAGTAGCTGTTACCCAAGCATCAATTTTACCGTTTGTTTGTTCCCAAATTTCCGGGCCAGTTGTCTCGTAATGAGCTCGGCGATTGGCTAAATTGTCAAACTGATTTGCCCAGACTGCATTCTCCATTTCCGAAGCCAATCTTCCCGACAATTTGACATAATTATTCGGGTCTTTGTAAGGAACAGCGGGAACAGTCCGAACTTCAGCGCCCAAGGTTTTCAAAGCATCGATTTTTTCTTGAGATTGGTTATCGGGAATCACGATCAAACATTTGTAACCTTTAGCGTTGCAAATGTGGGCCAAACCGATGCCAGTATTGCCGGCAGTGCCTTCAACAACGGTGCCGCCCGGTTTGAGCAAGCCTTTTTCTTCTGCGTCTTTGATGATGTATAAAGCGGCCCTATCTTTAACGGAACCGCCGGGATTTAGAAACTCTGCTTTGCCGAGAATTTCGCAGCCTGTTTCATCGCTGAAGCTGTTTAAGCGAATTAGTGGTGTGTTGCCGATTGTGCCTACAAAGCCGTTTTTAATATCCATATTTTTGGCGTGTGTGTATCCTATGATTAATTTTTACAATAAGTTGATATTTATTGCTACCACTTTTACCAAATCTTGCTCATATTGAGTATGAATCCCGGCAAAACGGGGTCGCCGCTGACTGTCGCGGGATTCTCCAAACATTCCTCTGGCAAACCAGGACGATAGATGTAAACTCGGCGATTTTTGCGGTCTATAAGCCAGCCTAACTGCACTCCAGGTTCTCTCATATATTCTTGCATTTTGTCTTGCAAGGGCTTGAGATTGTCAGAAGCAGACCTCAGTTCTACTACAAAATCAGGGCAAATCGGGGCAAACTTTTGCTTTTGTTCTGGTGACAAAGCATTCCACCGTTCCAGTTTAATCCACGAGGCATCTGGAGACTTGTCACCCATTGAAAGCTTAAATCCCGTACTGGAGTCAAAACAGATACCAGTTCCATCTTGCCCGGCCCAAATATACAACTCTCCAAACACGCTACCGCTGCGATTTCCCGTCTCCGAACCAGTAGGAGGCATAATTAGCAATTCTCCCGATTTGTTGCGTTCAATGCGTAACTCACTATTGATTTGACAGAACTCGAAAAACTCGTCGTCTGTCATTTGCAATTTTGGCGGTATTCGCAACACAATTGTTGATGACAGCATTTGGCCTTTCCTCAAATCTAAAGTGTTTACACAAGATTGCACAATTTCTTTGTTTGTAGTGAGGACTAAAGTCCTCAAAAATCAGGATTAAGGACTCAAGTCCTCACTACAAGCTGGTTTTACGCGCGAATTATAGAGGTAAGGTGTGCAGTGCACACCTTACAGAATTAGGTTATGCGTCCAGGAATGTTAAACCTATTTATTCGGCTGAGGAGTCATCCGCAAATAAGGCTTAATCGGCGTATAACCTTTAGGAAATTTCTCTTCCAACTCTTTCGGGTCGGTAATCGAAGGTACGATTACGCAATCGTCGCCGTCTTTCCAATCAACCGGAGTCGCAACGCTGTATTTATCGGTAAGTTGCAAGGAATCAATTACTCGCAAAATTTCATTAAAATTCCGACCAGTGCTAGCCGGATAAGTAATGCTCAAACGCAATTTCTTTTCCGGGTCAATCACAAAAACTGTGCGGATTGTTAAGTTGTTCAGCGAGTTGGGATGGATCATGTCGTAAATGTCGGAGACTTTACGATCGCCATCTGCTAAAATCGGATAATTGAGGGTGACATTTTGAGTTTCCTCAATATCTTTAATCCAGCCCATGTGAGAATCCACATCATCGACGCTGAGGGCAATGGTTTTGACGCCACGCTTTTCAAATTCAGACTTTAGACGGGCCACTGCACCGAGTTCTGTGGTGCACACTGGAGTATAGTCTTTCGGGTGAGAAAACAACACGACCCAGCTATCGCCGGCCCAGTCGTAGAAATTGATTTCGCCTTCCGAGGAAGCTTGGGTAAAGTTGGGAACTGTATCGCCTAATCGCAGAGTCATAACTGATTTCCTCTAATTTTATTTAAGGACTGTTCCTTATCATGCCATAATTGCCCGGTTTCTCGATCGAGCTGTAAAGGATTCTAAACTTTTTGGTCGATCGATCGGCAATTCCACTACTGTAATGTATGTGTGGCTTCTAACGCTAAATTTTCTTGCTATGCTTTACTTTCTGCTGAAGGCAATACAGCCTATTTTAGTCCCGCTGTGTTTTGTGTCCGCCTGGGGTTTAGTTTTTTTGCTGTGTTTCAGTGTCGGGCGTGCTGTCACCGACTCCCTGCGTCGAGCTCAGCGGATGCACCAAATCCCTTGTGCTAACTGCGTATTTTTCACCGGCGACTACCACCTCAAGTGTCCCGTTCAGCCTACTATAGCTTTATCTGAAGATGCGATCGACTGTCCTGATTATCGAGGGCATTCGGGAATTTACGGTTGAAAAATCCGACCGCTGCTTTACATATTTCTTAACATCTCTGGCTCTTTAGACCTCTCCAGAAAAGAATTATGCGTCATTTAAAACCCTTGGTGGAGACAAGGAGATCGCGTCTATACATAAATTAAATTCGGCGAGGTCTGATGAATTGCCTCTACATAAACAGGATGTGCTCTTTTAAACAAGACCTGAGTTCGACGGAGACTAAAAAGGCCCCATTCCGAAGGCAGAAGGCAGAGATAAAGAATCAGCCCCTATTTGACTACTAAGTTGGCTAACTGCGCTGACTCCAGGGAGATTTATTGCTGTGGAGCCGATCGCATAATTCTGCTTGGTATCGAACCCCATCAACTCAGAAACAGTCCCTAAGTCTGTTATGAAAGCACTGCTGTCGCGAGTTTCGACACTCATGTTATCTCTCGACACCGCAGAGATCGCACCACCATCAGTCAGAATATCATCTAGCGACTGCGATCGCCTGGGAGTTTCATTATCCAAAGCCAACCCAAAAGCCAATATTTGAGTAAACTGGGTAGCGCTAAAATTATTGTCGCTCACTAGCACTAAAGATTGCTGTCCGTTCGGCAACACTGGCCCCAAAGTCATCCCTTCAACATTATCCAAACCTGTCGGCAAACCCAGGCTGTCAAAATTGATCAGCAAACGTTTCTCAACGGGTCGGACAGTATTAATGTTAATAGCATTCAGCGAATTAATGCCGCTGATATCGCTGGCTCCGTTGAGCCGTACTTCGTAGAGGTTGATGGTATTTCCCGTGCCAGGTGCGCCTGCTGAAAAAGAGCGTTCTAGTGCTAAGAAAGTGCCGCGATTATCTAAGGCTAACAGTTCCACTAAACCGTTGGTACTAAAAGCTGTCTCTGGAACTGCTGGAACTGCCACTGGGTCAGTTACATACAGAAATTCTTGTTCCGGCTGTCCTGTGGTTAAATTGTATTTGAGAATGCGCGATCGCGAACCGGTATTAGTTGTTGCGATCGGCCCATCTTGCACTAAAGCATTCTCCGTTGCTGTAAACAAGAATTTCCCATCAGGAGTAATTGTCAGGTTTTCAAAAGCTAAATTGTTGCGAACTCCCGCTGTTGGTGCATCTGCTGGGCCTATAACTGGTACAAACTTTGAGGGCACGGGTAATTGTCTCAACTGGCTACCTGTCCCTAAAGCAAACTCGTTGACAAATGGACTCTGAAGTCTACCAGCCAAGTTACTGACTTCGCCTTCTGAGGACACAAACACAGTGCCGTTACTCGTTAAACCGATGCCTTCCGGGTCGAGAGTATTAGTAGCAAAAGGTTGATTGTTTTGGTTGAGCAGAGTTGTCACCCCAGAGAAATTAATCCCGGAACTAGACAGCGAACCAGAACTTAAATCGATATTGAGAGTATAGAATCGGGCCGAATTTCTGTCCGAACGATCGTCAGAAATACTGTAATAGCGGTTGTTAATTTGGTCGTAATCAATGCCAGAAAGTCCGCCGACTTGAGTTCCTTCTACAGTGACGGAACCTGTTGGATAAGTAGCTTGTCCGATGAAGTTGATATTTCTGACACTGGTGCTGGGAGAGCGATCGCCAACAGCAATATCTGCCCAAACTAAACTGTGGTCAGAAGTAGGAGTATTTTCCGCATTTTGGCGATCGCCCACTAATCTGTACAGCGGATCTGTCGTCAAAGGCCAAAATACCGCAGCATCATTAATTGGCAAGTCAGCAGACGGCAAAACATAATCAACTCGCAGATTTCCCGAAGCCGTTCCCGCATCTCCAAAATCCGCCGTATCAAAAGCCGGATTGCCTTTTTGGTTGACATTATTACCGCCGTCTGCTACTTGTTGAATTCCGCCTAAACTTGCAGGAATTGCGCTAGTGACTCCTGTATTTACTCGCGAGTTATTTAGCAACTGCAAAATCGCATTGTTAAAACTATCCCCATCAACAGGATCGGCATTTTGGTCGCCCATAATTACGAAACTAGCATTGGGGGCAAGTCCGCCAACAGTGCGGCGATCGTCGTAAATATAACTACCTTTGCCGGGAGTAACGTAATCTGCCCAAAAGCGAATTTCATCATGATTTCGCCTGCCGTTCCTGTCTTCAGGGCCGTCAAATACAGGCGGGGTCGGATGACTGACTAAGGCGTGAACAATCTCGCCGTTGATATTAATTGGTACGTCCCAGTGACTCTTGGACGAAAGGCGAAATGCGTTTAATTCAGCAGGCGAGTAATAGTCATTTGCTGCGGGGGTAGACGAGTCATCCGGCAATAATGCTCCCGGCATATCTTTCCAAAGGAAGTTTTGGAAGGTGCGAATATTGGCAGTATCAATGGGATATTTTGAGTACACAGCCATTCCGTATTGTCCGGGAAAATCCCCAAATCCGAAAGCGTCGTTGCCGTATCCGTTTGCGCCAATTTGTGTGACAGAGGAACCGTTGTTGTCTAAATCTAAACCTGAAGCAATGCCAGTGTTAGAAGGCGCAGTATAGCGAAAGGGATAATTAACAGGAGTTGCGCCATTTTGACTGACAGACAGATAGTTTTGCTGAAACAAATTTAGGGCTGTGCTGCTGCTGTCGTAGTCAAATTCGTTAATTAACAAAACATCTGGATTTACGCGCTGAATTGTTTCAGCGACATTCTTTGCTTGCTGGTTGTTGGGAGTTGAAAGGTCTGTAATTAACCGACCGGCACTACTGCGATTCAAAGAAGCGTTGAAGCTAGAAAAGCGAACTCCCGGAACTGGGTTTTGGGCCACAGTGAAATCTCCTGCATCGAAGGAGTTGACTCCCTCCAAAATCGCTAGAAATTCGTTAGTTCCTGTATCTCGGATCACAATACTGTTGCTGAAATTACCCGTACCTTGAGAAATTTCGATATTTGCCGGGGAGATGCCGCTGAGACTGATTAAGTCTTGACCTTTAACAAAATCGGTGATGAGGTCAGCATTTTCTAGTTGGGAACCGCCAGTAGTGCGTGTTCCTATCCGCCCGATCGCGAAAATATCTTTACCGCCACCGCCAGTCAAAATATCGCGATCGAGCTCGCCGGAGAGAAAATCGTCTCCTTCGCCACCTTGAAGGGTATCGCGGTTTCGACCGCCGTAGAGTGCGTCATTTCCCGAATCGCCCAATAAAAAGTCATTGCCTGAATTGCCAAAAAGCCGATCGTTTCCTTCCCCAGAGGAGATGGCGTCATCGCCCCCCAACCCTGAAATTAAGTCCGCTGCGATCGTCCCGCTTAATGTGTCATTCCCTGATGTGCCGTTAATTGCTGCCACGTTAAGTCACTCCTCTATACCGCTGAAGTCAAATATTTTTGGCTTTGCGAGTATAGTCTCACGCTAGGATTAAAGACTGATTATTTATTTGTTAAAAACTGGCGCACTTTCCTTCATTGAGTCGATCGAACCCGACAGCATAGATGAATGTGATTTTTATGTCTTTACTTCCAATTTGGGACACCTGATAATGCCCATTTACCACAAACTCCTAGACTTAAATTTAAATTAACCTTTCCTTTACAAAGATTGTGTAGAGTATTCGAGGGTTCACTGTTTCTAGCTACTTAGAAACAATCTAGCTGGGTTCACGACTCAAATTTGTAGCGAGGGTAACAAGGTATTTTTAAATCAGACACTAAGGGTACTCTGCTACTGGCTATCACCTTAGCCAAAAGTCTTTATCTAAAGAAGTCGTTCGTGCTGCATCGTCTTTAGCCTGACTGTTTAGTCAGGTTAGATTCGTCGTGAATCGGACATTCTCAGGGCAAATCAGTCCCCTGGTTTGAAACCTAAAACATCTTGAGGATAAGCGATCGCCGTCCAGGCATCCTTAAAGTGAAGATAGCGTTTTCCTGTGCGATCGTCGCCCACCAACTCAACAAAATTCCACAGTAATCAAAACAGGTTTTACCAACCAATGGCACCCACATATCACGACCTTCTTATCGGTTCGCTAACACAGGATTGGTCAAACAAAAGTCTCATCACGGTTAATGATGACTGGTCCGGTATCCCAAGTATTGATGGTTTTCGCGGAGATGAACTAACAGGCGCAACGGGAACAGATCCACAAACCATTGTTGCCGACGGTACATCGCCCATTGATGTCAACGCGAATCAGACCAATCCCAACACCTTTAACACAGGTGGTGTTGCTGAATTTGAGATCGCGAACCCCGTTGTTGCCCTTACTGGTTCCGGTACAGCAGATGCCCCTTTTTTGCTGATTTACCTCAACACTGTCGGCGTTACGAACATCAACGTCTCCTTCAATCTCCGCGATGTGGATGGTTCTATCGATAACGCTGTTCAACCAGTCGCTTTGCAATACCGCGTCGGGACATCCGGCAATTTTATTAATATCCCTGCTGGCTACGTTGCAGACGCCAGCACTGGTCCAAGTTTAGCAACCGAAGTCACACCAGTTAATGTCACCTTGCCAGCAGGAGCACAGAATCAATCTCAAGTTCAACTCCGGATCATCACAACTAACGCTGCTGGGAATGATGAGTGGATCGGGGTTGATGACATCAGCATCACAGGTACTCCTGGTGGTGGCGAACCCACAACAACAGTCACACTTCAGGCAACAGACGCAAACGCAGCAGAGGCAGGGCAAGAGCCAGGGACGTTTAGAATTACGCGCACAGGTGACACGAGTGCGGCCCTGAGCGTTAACTACACCGTCGCCACTGGTACGGGTCAGGCGACCAACGGCACGGACTATACGCCGAATTTGACTGGGATTGCCACCATTGACGCGGGGCAATCCTTTGTCGATTTGGCGATCGCACCCGTAGACGATAGTGCAGTCGAAGGCAATGAAACCGTCACGCTCAACCTAGTCGATACCAGCGACTATGACCTCGGTGGTTCGAGCGCGGCGACAGTGACCATTGCAGATAACGATGTGCCACTGACCCGCATCCGTGACATTCAAGGAACCGATCACATCTCCCCCCTTCTTACCTCTGCAACGGATCGAGTCGGTGTCTTCAATGTTGCCGGAATCGTTACCGCCAAAGCTTCTAACGGATTCTACCTCCAAGATCCTACACCCGATGCCGACGCGGCAACATCTGAGGGGATTTTTGTCTTCACAGGCACAAGCTCCGCAGGCTCAGCCATTCTCAACAGTGTCAGCCTCGGTAGTGCTGTTCTCGTCACGGGTACTGTGAGTGAGTTTCGTCCTGGAGCGAATAACCTCACGACTACCCAGATTAGTAACACCTCGACTCAAGCTCTAAGCGTTACCCCCTGGACAACTGCGCCCACAACCACGATTACCCCTATAAGCGTCAATCCTCCCACATTAGTCATCAACAACGACTTCTCTACGGCTAACCCTGGCAACGTGGAAACAGGCGGTGATTTTGAGCCTGCTACTGAAGGCATTGATTACTATGAAAGCCTCGAAGGAATGCTAGTACAGGTCAACAATCCTGTAGCAGTTAGTCCGACAAACAATTTTGGGGAGATTTGGGTACTTGATGACAATGGCGCAGATGCCACCGGGCGGACAGCTCGTGGGGGTAGCCTGATCAGCCCTAATGACTTTAACCCAGAACGCATTCAGATTGATGATGATCTGATTCGTCCTGGCTCTTCGTCTCCCTTGGTAGATGTCGGAGCCCAACTCGACACAGTGACCGGGGTGATCGGCTACAACTTCAACAACTACGAAGTGCTGGCAACTTCCCCCATCACTGTTGATAGTCCTAGTCCATTAGAGAAGGAAGTCACTACCCTAAACCCAGTTGATGACAAGCTGACGGTCGCTACCTTTAATGTGGAGAACTTAGACCCTGGTGATGGGGCTACCCAGTTCAATGCCTTGGCTCAACGCATCGTTACGAACCTGCAATCACCGGACATCATTACCCTAGAGGAGATTCAAGACAATAACGGTCCGACTAACGATAGCGTTGTTGATGCTGCCATCACTTACAACACCTTGATCGCAGCGATTAAGGCGGCAGGCGGCCCGACTTATGAGTTCCGTCAGATTAATCCAACTGATGACCAGGATGGCGGTGAACCGGGGGGGAATATCCGCGTCGGTTTTCTATTTAAGCCAGAACGGGTCACGTATGTAGATCGTCCGGGTGGGACAGCCACAACGCAAACCACTGTAAATAATGTTGGTGGCGACCCGCAGCTTTCCTTCAGTCCGGGTCGGATCGTTGACACCGATCTCTCGGATGGTGACGCCTTCGCAAATAGCCGTAAGCCTTTGGTCGGGGAGTTTCTGTTCAACGGTCACAAGCTCTTCGTGATTGGAAACCACTTCAATTCCAAGGGTGGCGATCAGCCCCTCTTTGGACCAAACCAGCCCCCAGTCCTCACGAGTGAAGTCCAACGCCGCCAGCAAGCGCAGATTGTTAACAACTTTGTAGATAGCATCCTCGCCGCCGACTCTACGGCAAATGTGATTGTTTTGGGTGACTTGAATGACTTTCCGTTCTCTGAACCCCTGAACATCCTCAAAGGGACACCGGGTGGTGTGGGTACACCAATCTTAAACAACCTGATCGAAACCCTACCGGCAAATGAGCAGTACACCTACAACTTCCAAGGCAACGCGCAGGTTTTGGATCACATCTTGGCGAGCAATACGCTGTTTAATAATTTAGATGAGTTTGATGTTGTTCATATCAACTCTGAGTTTGCGGATCAGGATAGTGACCACGACCCCAGTGTGGCTCGCTTCACCCTTCCTCAGTATGTAGGGACACAAAAAAATGATTCGTTTACGGGCACCGCTTTGAATGAAGTCATTACTGGTGGTGAAGGTGGGGATAAGCTTACGGGTGGCGGTGGTAGCGATCGCTTTGTCTACACCAACATTGAAGATTCGGGAGACCGGATTGAGGACTTTATCACTGGCACTGATAAAATTGGTATCACCCAGTTGCTCGATAGCTTGGTTCCTGGCGGCTATAACGGCACAAACGCGATCGCGGATGGTTATGTGCAGTTGGTTCAAAGAGGTGGCAAAGTTGTCCTCCAGATCAATCAAGATCGCTTTAGTGATGACAACAAATTCAAAAATTACATTACTGTCGAAAACGTTCTGGCTGCCGATCTGAGCGCTCTGAACAACTTTGTGTTTTAGGGGTGTTTGGTTGAGCAATCTTAGAAAAGTAAGCATAAGTGCTTTGTATTAGCATTTCTACAGTAGGAAATCATCCAAACGATTGCTCAACCAGCTCCAAGGCATAATACTCCTCTGATAAACTCCCTTTCTAGACATCTATAAGGTTTAGGAATGGAGTTTTCAGTAGCTCAAATCCACTGGGTCACGTCTACAGCAAGCAGCTCCAAGTGCTACTGCTCCTACTACAGCTAACGGGACTTAAACAATGAAATAAGAATAGATAGCTTATAATTTATAGAGGATAGTGCTTTTTACGTCAAGCTACACTCCTGAAAAAAAACCACGCCCGACGCCATGCCCCCATGCTTTGAGAACAGCCATATCTTATAGATTTGTCCGTTGCGTGCAAAATAATGGTGACGTATTTGCCACACACATACCAAGTTTGGGCTTGAAATTTATTTAAGTCTCAACCCGTTTAGGGATATTAAAATGTCTAACTCCCAATAGGTGCGATAGTTTTGCTTCGTTAAAGTGCAATTAAATAAAAAAAATGAATTAAAAGGGTTGATTAAATAGGCTTGTTTCTATTAATTAATCTTCTCTCGCCCGATCGCCTGTTCCGTTTGTGGCTGTTTGACACCTGCGGTCAAACAGCTACAAACGTTTCAATCCAACAATTGGGGGATTTTTCCAGATGTCTTTTCAATTAAACTGATGTTGTGGTAAAGAGATTTTCAGGAGATGGGAAAGAATGCTAATTCAAAAGCTAAATGCCTGCGACGAGTTTATTGCTGGCGACGGTACTCAACTGCGAGAATTACTGCATCCAGACAAACAAGCTGTGGATTTGCGTTACAGTTTAGCCCACGCCGCTTTGCCACCGGGACAAACTTCTGCGCTGCACTCCCTGACAACTTCTGAAGTTTATTACATCCTCAGCGGCGTTGGAGAAATGCACATCGACGACGAAAATCAATTTGTGGAAGCCGGAGATGCAGTTTACATTCCGCCAAACGCCAAGCAGTTTATTTACAACTGTGGCACGGAGCCCCTAATATTTATTTTTATCGTCGATCCCGCGTGGCGGAAGGAAGACGAGACAATTTTCCAGTAATTTTCTAGTGTTTCTCCTTTTATGCTCGTTACCCGGCTCTGCCCGGTAACGCCTATCTAGAAGCTCTGCCTCTACTGAAAAAAACATCACAAACCGAAAATCTCTTTTAACAACAACAGCACCCAGCCATATGTACCGAGTGAATTCCTCTTTTTTAAACTTCGATGTGGAGTTGCAATAATCCTCGGATTCAGTTGCATTGCTCCCCTCTAATTAGTTGAGGAAATATCAGCTTTGTTGGTGGGTGCTGCTATTGGTTTTTGATGAGACAGATGTGAGATTAAACAGCGGTTTTACTCCTTAGATTCTATTGTGAACTTCGCTGTGGTATCTAGAGGTTGTATCTGTCAGAGAAGCTTTTTGTTCGCTTCATATTATTAATTTAGCACCTTCTTCTAGAAGCGCAAGTACCTGCAACTAAACTTTACATTCTTAGAAGTAACCACGGATAATTATGAAGTTAAATTAAGCATTGAGCTTTCTAGCTGCTCAGCTAAAATAGTAGAGTTCGGCTGTGCTTGCTGCTGCGAGAAACGGCATAATATTTGTATGAAAACAACCAAACTCATCAAACTGTGCGCCTTATCGATCGGCATATTCCTGCTGTGCAGCAGTGCAGTAACAGCGCAAACGACGGCGAACCCTCAACCTGGGCAAACTTACACTAACCAAGAGATTCTGCAACAGTTGGTAAAGGCAAAAGTCGTGTATCTGGGAGAAACCCACGATAGCGCGGAAGACCATCAAGCTCAACTGGCGATTATCCGAGAGATGCAGCGGCAAAATCGGAAAATTGCGATCGCGATGGAAATGTTTCAGCGTCCCTTTCAAAGCGCGATCGACAACTACTTAGCAGGTAAACTGACTGAACAGCAATTAGTCGAGCAAACAGAGTACGATCGCAGATGGCGTTTTCCCTGGGAATCTTACGCCCCCATTTTGCGGTTTGCCAAAGAAAATCAACTACCTGTCCTCGCCTTAAATACACCATCCGAAGTAACGAGAAAAGTTGCGTCTCAAGGTTTAGAAAGCCTCACAGCAGAGGAAAAAAAGCACATTCCCCCAATATCCGAAATTCGCACCGACAACGCCGAATATCGGCAACTGCTGCTAGAAGTTTTCCAGCAACACCAAAAGGCAGCACAGGGAAATAGTACGGGTTTTGAAAGATTCTTGCAAGCCCAAGTTTTGTGGGACGAAACTATGGCGGAAAAAATAGCTGAATTTGTCAAAGCAAACCCCGACTATCAAGTTGTCGTGTTGGTGGGGAAAGGACACATTATTTACGGTTACGGCATTCCCAGTCGAGTCGAGAGGCGTTTGGGAGTCGGGAGTGTAAAAGTGCGATCGGTCTTATTTAATTCCAGTGAAAATCTTCCTTTGTCGGCAGATAGACCCATTGCTGACTTTGTTTGGAAGCATTGATTTGATATAATCTCAAAAATATAACCCACTCAGCCAGAGGGAGAACCAAATCGTGAAAGTTAAGCGTCTAAAAATGAACTCATTCCGAGGCATCAGCGATTTGACCCTGGATTTTGATACAACAGATGAGCCGACTGTGTTCATCGGTATCAACGGTGTGGGGAAGTCCAGCATACTTGAGTGTTTGGCTATTCTTCTCTCCTGGCTGACACAGCGAATTCAAACTCCCAATAGTCCTGGACGTTCTTTCAACGAAGATGATATCAAAAACGGATGCAAAGAAACTCACAACGAAATTACAATTTCAATCAATGACTGGCCGGAAGTGGTATGGTCTTTAACCAAGGTCAGGAAAGAGCCAAGCAAGGATACTAGCAGCAACCTTGGGGACTTAAAAAAAGTTGTCGCTCGCATACACCGTCAGTTAGATGCTCCTTCTTCCGCAGCATTGCCTCTGGCTGTTTACTACCCAACTAACCGTGCCGTACTTGATATTCCTTTGGAGATTAAGACGAAACATTCGTCTGAGCCGATAACTGCTTATGACGAGGTTCTCACGGGAGGACAGATCGATTTTAGGCGCTTTTTTGAATGGTTTAGAGATCGGGAAGATTTAGAAAACGAATTACGACTAAATAATACTAATGAGTATCGCGATCACCAACTAGAAGCAGTCAGATATGCGATCGCTAACTTACTAGACGGCTGGTCAAATTTACGGGTTAGGCGATCGCCTTTGCGAATGACTGTTGTAAACAAAGAAGGCAAGGAACTGATCGTCAATCAACTATCCGATGGTGAAAAATACTTGTTAGCACTAGCAGGAGATTTAGCAAGGCGCTTGGCGATCGCAAATCCGAATCCAGAGTGCAAGCCGCTTGAGGGTTCCGGCGTTGTTTTGATTGACGTGATTGAGCTCCACTTGCACCCAAAATGGCAACGGGCGATTATTCCGAATCTGAAAAAAACATTCCCAAAATGCCAGTTTATAATTACGACTCATTCGCCACAGGTAATCAGCGATCTCAAATGGGTTCATCTTTTGAGGTCAACATCTGAAGGAATTGCGATCGATCGAGTACCATCCTTTGGGAAAGATAGCAATCGGATTCTAGAAACGCTTATGGAAACTCCAGAACGTCCGCAGCAAATTAAGGAAGATTTACGTAAATTGTTTGGCTTGATAGACAAGGGCGAACTCGGAAATGCACGGCAATTTCGCCAAAAATTAGCAGAGAAAATGGGAGAAGAAGATCCTGAATTTGTGAGAGCAGATTGGCTAATTCGACGCAAGGAAATTCTCAATAAATGAAATATATTCAAAAGGGGAAAGAACCTGAAAATTTTTCCAAATGGAAGGCTAAACAGAAGTCTATCGATGTCAACTATGATTTCAATAGTCTTCGCAACCCTGAGAAAGCAGAGGTACACAATTCTTTGCTAAGCGAACAAGGCTATATTTGCTGCTACTGCTGTATGAGAGTTGAGCAAAGCAATAGCCATATTGAACATCTAGACCCTCAGAGCAAGACTGATGCAGAATTATCTGTTGAGTACACAAATATGCTAGCTTCTTGTGGCCGAGATACATATAAGCCAGACTATCGTTGGCCAGAGTATTGTGGTCATAAGAAGGCGGATCTTGCGATCGGGGTTTCGCCACTACAAGCTAACTGTGAAGAATTTTTTGATTACTCTAGCACTGGTGAGATACTGCCAGCAAATAATTTAGATGATCCAAAAGATGCTCAAACAACCATTGAAGTTTTGGGACTCAATCATCCTGACTTAATGAAGGGACGAATTCAAGCACTTGAAGCATTGCAAGGAATCATGACACAGGAAGAGGCTGAATTATTAGCTCAAGATTGTCAACAAATGAATGGAGAAGGGCGATACCAGCCTTTTTGTAATGCTGTTTTGTATTTTCTAAAAAATTATTTTGGTGTTTCTTAAGTTTAATGTTACCCAAAGATTGCGCGATCGACCATCGGACTTAATATAAACTTGACTCCACCGCATCACCCGATCGCACAAAATCAAATCGCCCGCAGATTGCAGAAACTCGATGCACCAAGGCACACTTTACATATCGGTCTTCGGTCGGTTATATTTACTACAAACTGCGCGCCCGGTGTGGGAGACTCCTCAGTCAGGCCTGCCAGGTTTTTTATTGGTGACAATTTATTTAATTAATATATCTTAAGGAAAGAAACAGCCAGCCCCTTCCTTTGCTAAAATTTATCTTGGAAATGTCAAGATTATCTTGTCAAAATATCAGGAAATACCGTGAACAATACACCAAAAATACTTGCATTTGCCGGAAGTACCCGCGAAGCATCCTACAACAAACTGCTGGTAAAAGTTGCGGCGGCTGGGGCTACGGCGGCGGGTGCAGAAGTTACTTATGTAGATTTGCGCGATTTGCCGATGCCGCTATTTGACGAAGATTTAGAAGCAAAAGAGGGAATGCCAGAAAATGCCCGCAAATTGAAGGAATTGATGGTAGCGCATGACGGGTTTTTGATAGCTTCCCCTGAATATAACAGTTCAATTACGCCTGTGTTGAAAAATGCGATCGATTGGGTATCGCGCCCAGCACCGGGTGAACCGGGATTGGTGGCATTTACTGGCAAAGTAGCGGTAATTATGAGTGCTTCCCCAGGGGGAATGGGCGGTTTGCGGGGATTAGTGCATTTGCGATCGATCCTGGGGAATATTAACGTATTGGTGCTCCCGGATCAGAAAGCAATTCCCCAAGCTTTTGAAGCATTTAATGCTGACGGTACGATGAAAGATCCCAAACAGCAGGACGCTGTTGAGAATCTCGGTGCTAAGTTGTCTAATGTGCTGTCGAAATTAATCGCCTGAAGCACTAAATTCATTTTGCAGTAGGGACACAGCAATGTTGTGTCCCAATCCCAGCATCTGTTATTGTGCTGGCTGCATCAAGTGCGATCGCCTTGCAAAATTGCTACGATCGTAGTTGATTGCCTGTTATACTCAACCCCAAATTAACATGACATTCACCGGATATCCCGACTCAGCACCTGGTAAAACGAGTAGTCGCGCTTGAGAATTGCACTTAGAAAATCATCCGTCTGGTGAATCCCTGAAATTGTGCTATCGAGATTAGTTCGATCGCAAACCGCATAATTTTTTGAGTTTCTTCCAAAGTTTATTCTTGTATCTTCCCACAGGCTAACTCTTCGACCTAGCCCATATACCACTCATCTACTTTTTCCAACACCGCAGTAAATCAATTTACCCTTGTGCCTCTACTTGAAAACGGGTATAATTTTATTTCTCAGATATAATAGCGAGTTCAAAACTTACCACAAATTGTACGAAACCGCATCACCCGATCGACGTAAAACAAAACCACCCGATCGCAGATTGGCAGAAATAGACGAGAGTAGGCATACTTGAACCATCGGTCATCGGTCGGTATATTTCTTCCAAACAGCACGGCAGGCGTGGGAGACTCCTCCGTCACGCCTGCCCTGCCGTTTTATTTAATAATTGTTCGATTTCCTACGGCATAGCTTCCCTTCGCACAAATCACCCCATTTTTTTCTTCTTCCAAGCCTCCACAAACGGCAAAAACACCGACACCAACTCCTGCCGGTTCATCACCAAAGTCGGATAAGAAATCCTCCCGTAATTCTTCCCCACTTCCAGCGGAAAAATACCCTGGGATTCCAGCGGCAACCAAACCGCACCAGCAGCCTTCACAATTACCCAACTCCCGGCAATATCCCAAATTTTCGGCGTCGCTTCCACCCCTCCCAACACCGCACCCGAAGCCACCGTCAAAAAATTGTAACTAGCCATACCCAACATCCGAACTTTACTCGGAAGATGAGGCGCGATTCCCACACTCCGCGAACACAAATTAAAAAAATGATTTCCGCTCATTTTATCAGCACTCGGCCGAATTGGCTGCCCGTTTAAAAACGCACCTTGAGGCATATTGTCAAACACGCCGCCCGCCAACTCAGGTGCAAAAAAACCGTGAAAAGACTGATTAATTGGCGGCAAATGCACGCAGCCAAAAACCGGAGTTCCGCGATACAACAAACCCAAAGAAATACCCCAAATCGGAATTCCCCTAGCAAAATTAGTTGTACCATCCAAAGGATCGACAATCCAGCACCATTCAGTATCGGGGAAAACCTGTTCTCCTTCCTCACTTAAAATCCCGTGAGTGGGGAAAGCAGATGCGATCGCACTTCTAATTTCTGCATCCGCCCAATTGTCCGACTGCGTAACCAAACTCCCATCATCCTTCTCATCCGCTTGTGCAGAACCGAAATCTTGCAACAACTGCTGCCCCACTCCATCGACAGTAACCCGTGCAAAACTTAAAATAGAATCCCAAAAATGTTTCATGAGTTATTAGTTATTGGTTATTAGTTATTGGAACTATTAACTGACAACTGCCAACTGCCAACTGGCAACTGACAAAACATCAGTCTAAGTCATTTTCAAGAATAGTGGCGATCGCACTTTTAGCATTATCCTGAAACTCCTCAACATCCACCCTACCCAACAGCCAAACAGCCAGAATCATACCCACCGCCGGCACCGCAAACACCAACCCATAGGCCAGCATCGGCACCCCAAACAAACTCCTGCCAAAATCCAAAATAGCACCGCCGCTAACCGTCGCCACCCCCCGCGCCATTGCCTGCGACAAACCCCAAGCGCCAATAAAAGTGCCAGCAGTTTCTGCAGCAGTCAAATCCAACATCAAACTCAGCGCACCCGTCGTCGTAATTCCCGAAGCTAAACCAAACAACATTAAAGCCGACTTAAACACAATTGGATTTCCTGTAAATCCCGATAAAATAATTAAACCAAAACAAGCCGCCACCGACAAACAGCCCAACCTAATCGTATTTTGCTTGCCGAGGCGCGGTACAATAAAAAAACCAGTTGTAGCCAAACCGATCAGAGTACCAGTACCGTAAATAGCATTCAACCGAGTAGTTTCCGAAATCGCCATCTTAAAAATTTCCCCGCCGTAAGGTTCCAAAACCGCATCCTGCATAAACAAGCAAATTGTCATAACCAGCAGGAAAGTAAAAAATAAACCGGTTTGGCGACTAGCAGTCAAAATCCGCAGCGCACTTCCGAGAGTAATTTTATCTTCTCGATTCACGGCGGACGATCGCACTTTGTACCGCGAATACTTTTTCTCAACGCCAAAAGTCGCAATCCCCACCAACAGCAAAACAAGCGCCGGCACCTTCACAAACAAACCATTAATCGAAGCCTGCAACACTTCCCGTGGCACATCCCCATCAATTTGCTTCAGCAAACCGCTGCTAATAATCGCCCCGATAATAATACCAACCATCAGCATCGACCACACCACACCCACCAACTTCGATCGATCCTCCTCATCGGAAACATCCACCAACAAAGCAGCAAAAGGAGTCGAACTCGAACAAATAGCAATACCGTAAAGCGCAAAAATCAAACCCAACAAACCCACCCAACCGTAAGTAGGAGTCGTCCAACCCACAGCCTCCAAACTGCTGCCCAAGCGCCACATCACCTGTACCGCCAAAAAAGCAGAAATCACAAACAAAACGCTTCCTACCCACACATAACCTGTGCGGTGATGGCCAAACAAAGGCCTAGCATCAGACATTTGCCCGAACCACACCCTAGCCGGCGCGACAAACTGGTGCATGGCCAGCGTACCAGCCACCACAGTAGCCGGAATCGCCAACTCCTTAATCATGATGCGATTGAGCACCCCCAGCGTCAAAATCGACATCATGCCCAATCCCATCTGAAACAAACCCAACCGGAACATAGTCAGGAGGGAAACTCTTTTGATGGCAGGAGTCGCGGAATCTGTTAATCTTGAATCTGGCAAACGGTCGATCGACATAGCTATTCAAATAAACACAGCATCAGCATTTATAGTAACTGACATACTCGCCACCAGCCGTGTTTCCTCCCCCGGCTAGAAGCTCGATCGCGACTATTTATAGAAAAATAATAGACAATAAAGAATTGTGGATTTACCAACCGTGACAACCATTACCCTAGGACAAAATGGCCCAGCCGTCATTCCCCTGTGCGTCGGAACTTGGGCTTGGGGCGACAAACTATTTTGGAACTACGGCAGCAACTACGGCGCCGTCGAAGTCGAAGCAGCATTCAAAACATCCCTAGACAGCGGAGTCAACTTTTTTGACACAGCCGAAGTCTACGGTAACGGCTTGTCAGAAGAATTACTGGGGCAGTTTCTCAAAAAAACCACCCAACCCGTGCAAATAGCCACCAAATTCGGCCCCGTACCTTGGCGGATTACAGGAAAATCAGTTTCCGACGCTTTGAGTGCCAGCTTAAAACGCTTGCAAGTAGAACAAATAGCCCTCTACCAAGTGCACTGGCCATTCACTTTTTTACTGAGTCAAGAAACCCTGATGAACGCCTTAGCGGATGAAGTAAAACAAGGCAGAATTCAAGCAGTAGGAGTCAGCAACTATTCAGTAGAACAGATGCGGCAAGCCCACAAAATACTAGCAGCAAGAGGCGTTCCCCTAGCAACAAATCAAGTCCGTTACTCCTTGCTGTCGCGGCAAGTAGAAAAACAAGGAATTGTGAGTGCAGCCCGCGAATTGGGAGTCACAATTTTAGCGTACAGCCCCTTAGCCCAAGGATTGCTTACCGGCAAATACACAGCCCAAGAACAACCTACAGGAGCCCGCAAAATGGACTCGCGCTTCAGTAAAAGCGGCATCGAAAAAATCGAATTAGTCATGTCTACCCTGCGAAAAATGGGCAGAAAGCGCGATCGCACGCCTGCCCAAGTTGCCCTAAACTGGTTGATATGCCAAAACGGAGTCATCCCCATTCCCGGCGCCAAAACCGCAAAACAAGCCCAAGAAAACGCCGGCGCATTAGGCTGGACTTTAAGCCAAGATGAAGTCAACCAACTAGAACTAATGACTCGTCCCTGGCTAGAATAAATTTGTTAATTGTTCACAGTTCACTGTTGAATGTTGAGTGTAAATATCCTGTAGGTTGGACCCGTAGAATGAAACCCAAGTTCTACCCAACCTACAGTTCATTTCCCTCTTCCCTCTTCCCTCTTCATTCTTCATTCTTCCTTCTTCCTTTGTCTTAGTATGAAAATATTAACTGATTGGGGTTTCACACGCGAAGGCTGGCGCAATAACAGCCGCGGCGAATATTTAGTTTTGCTTCAAGGAGGATTGCTCACAGGATTTGTAATCTTACCAGTTTATCAACTGCCCGGATTAAAAATTCAATCAACCCACTTACTTTATATTATCTGGTTTATAGCCAGTCTTCTCGGCTTAACCGGATTAATTTTCATCATCAAAGCATTGATAGACTTAGGAAAAAACCTCACCCCTTTACCGTATCCCATAGAAAACGGAGAATTAGTCCAAACAGGCATTTACGGAATAGTGCGACATCCATTATACAGCGGCTTAATTTTAGCAGCCCTCGGCTGGACACTTTTTCAAATGAGCATATCCCACTTAATAGCCAGCGCACTATTAATAATACTTTTCGAGATCAAAGCCAACCGAGAAGAAACCTGGTTAACCAAAAAATATCCAGACTATTCAGAGTACCGCCACAAAGTCAAAAAACTAATTCCCGGAATCTATTAAAAGCTCGATCTAAAAACCTCGCAGTCAACAGTCAACAGTCAACAGTCAACTGTTTAAAGACCATTACCAATTAGAATAAACGGTGCCCAGTAGTATGGATGATGCAAACGACTGGCCACTGACGGTTTCAAACCGCTGCGAGTTTGAGCTAAAATTGATAAATTGGCCGATCGACCGAACACTGAATCATCACCTGTAATTAAGGCAATTTGTGCTTTTTGCAAAGCTTCTGCCTTCTTATTTCCCGACAGCAACGCCGTATAAAAAGCTGTCATCAACGCTTGAGTGCCGCCATCATCTACTCTCCATAAAGATGCGATCGCCGCTTTTGCCCCTGTTTCCTGTATCTGGTAGCCAAAACCTAAAATTTCTTCTCCATTACCTAGTTGGCCACCTATTCCCGTCTGGCAAGCACTCAATACTACCAAGTCTACATTCAGTAGATTTAAAGTTTGAATATCGGGCATGGTAATTGTATCCCCATTACCAAGCAAAATAAACGAATCTTCGGGTTTTCCCGTAACAAACATAGCATGAGTTGCCAAGTGTATAATTGTATAATCTGGTAAGCGGGGGATCATTGTTGCACGATTGAATTCCCGGTCTATTAATTTTGTAGTTCCTGGCATCATCGCGGCTAAATTTTCCACTTCTTGCCCCGCAAATTGCAAACCCGAAAAAGCAAATCGAGTAGACCCCCGTTCAAAATTATAACGACCCGTAGCAAAAGCACCAGCTAAAATGTGAGGTTTAGCAGCAGTTTCTCCAGTGAATTTTGTAAGGCTCGTAGCAGTAATGTTATTAATGGCAAACCGCTGCCCCAACCATTGTTTCCCATCATATAAAGCTGCAAGGGGAATGTAGCGCAACTGTCCGTCAGGAGCATAAATAATGCTTTTAGTTTGTGCTTCATTCAGATCGTGTTCGAGGGGTTTGATTAGTCGATCGTAAAGTTTCTTGGCTGGGATTGTGGCATCGGATTTTGGATCTTCCAAAGCCATGCGAAATTCCAGAATTGCTTGATTGAGTTCTTGCTTTTTAACTGTTACTGTACGCCGGAATGGGGGAGCATCAGCAGTTGTTATTACTAATTCTAAACGGTCTTCTAAAATTAAAGGCTGAATCAATACTGCCTTTTTTTCTAACCCCTGCAATATGTTGGCTCGGATGTTAGTAAGTTGAGCTAGATTCACAGTTTGTACTTTAGCATTAGGGCTGAGTTGTTGGACAATAGCAACAATTTCAGGAGAATTAATAAATTCGTTGAATGTGCCGCGCATTTGCTGTTGCATTTGTCTGAGATTGGCGATTTCTTGTTGTTGCTCGGATGTGCGATTAGCTTGAGTAATTTTTTCTAATTCAGCAAGCTTTCTGCCTAGTTGAATCTCTCTATTTAAAATTTCATTGTGCCTATCTCGGATTTGCTGTTCTTGAGGAGTTAAGGGAATGCCTTGTGCTGTTTGTTCGTTTCCCCGAACGGAATGGAGATAATCTTCTATTTCTTGAATTTTGAGTAAATCGAGGACTTGTTGTGCTTCTAAAACTCGGTCTTGTTGCAGTAATAGATCGGCGAGATGGCGATAGGTATCGGCGACTGTTGTTGTATAAGAGCGCTGTTGGGAAATAGGGAGTGAGTGCAATTCTTGACGAATTGATTCAGTAACATTAACGGATGATTTATAAAAGACGATCGCCATCTCAGGTTGATTTTCTTTCTCTAATACTTCACCGATGTTACTAAGAATAAGACCTTCAATTCGGCGGTCGCCAATTTCCCTAATGATTGCTAAAGCTTTTTGGTAAGAATCTAATGCTTTTTCAAATTGATTTAAACTTTTATGAACCCTGCCAATTCGATAGAATGTTCCTCCTGCCCAAGGCTTCTCTCCTAATTTTTGAAAAATTGATAATGCTTGTTTAAGCACTTCTAAAGCTTGAGAATATTGCGCCAGATTTTGATAAATAGACCCTATTTGGCTTAAAGTACGGGCTATACTGCTACGTTCGCCGAGTTTTCTACGAATAACTAATGCTTGTTGATAAAATTCCAAAGCTTTTGAATACTCTCCTAGCTGTTCGTAAGCCCACCCAATATTATGAAGACTGTATCCTTCAGCAGATCGATCGTTAAGTTGTCTACTAACAGCCAGAGATTGCTGATGGAAATCTAACGCCTGCAAATTCTCACCCAAGTCAGTATAAACTATTCCAAGATTATTCAAAGCCCGTGCCATGCCTGGTTTGTCATCAACTTTCTGACTAATAGCAAGACTTTGTTGATAAAATTTAATAGCTTGAGAATATTGGCTTAGATTTTTGTAAGTTATACCAATACTGTTGAGAGTTCTCGCTACTCCAACTCTGTCATTAATTTCCTGATAAATTGCAAAACTACATTGGAAAAATTCTAACGCTTTAGAATTCTCTCCCTTGTAAGAATATACTTTTCCCATTTCATAAATAGTTTTTCCCATACATACTTTATCAGCGAGTTCCTGGCAAATAGCTACAGATTGCTCAAAAAACTGGAGAGCTAGTGAATATTGGCCAAGAGAAGTATAAACCTCTCCTATTGAACGGCTGGTTTCTGCAATACCTTTGCGATCGCCAAACTCTTGACGAATAGCCAATACTTGCTGATAGATCTCCAATGCTTCTTTATATTGATTGTTATGAAACTTTTGGATGCCTCTCTGGAAGAGCAATGCTACTTCAATTTGATGGTTGGGAAGTGTTGAAACTGGTGCTGCAAACGCAGTTCCAAGCAATTTTTGAGGTTGGCGAAAGTTTAAGGCTTGTTCGTTCAACAAAAAGCTCAAACTTACTGTTAATACCTTGAAATAGAAGTCTCTGGAAAGCATAGAAGACTTTTAGAAATAATTTGTATTACTAAAACTAAACTGAACTTCACCCCATGAGGGGGAGTTCAGACTAAAGATAGTTCCTTCGCCATCTGCTAAAAATAAAGGGACTGTAACTTATGTCAGATTTATTGTTCCAAAAGTTGGGTTAGTTCTATAGCTATTGTTGATTTTTAATTAATGTTGATCGTCACCATTTGTCCCGACAGGATGATCGCTCTTTGATGGTCTATTATCACCCCAATATCTATCATCACCCCAATATTCATCTGGGTTTGTGACTCCTAGTAACTCAGTATTCCCATTATTGGAACCATACCAATCTAGTTGAGTTTCTAAAGGAGAGCTAATGATTTGTGCTATTTCCTCACTAATCTGAATACTGTTTTCGCTAAAAGTTGATAGAGCTTCTTCGTAAGAATATACAGCTTGCTTCCTATATATATTGCCAATATTGGTTAGAGTATATGCAACTCCTGCCCGATCGCCTATTTCTTGATAGATAGCTAATGCAGCTTGGCAATACTGCAATGCAGTTGCATATTTGTTGGCTTCAAATTTATTGTGCGCTTTTTGTAGCAAGTTAAATGCTATTTGATTGGTAGATGTTTCCGAATTCATTTTCGTTCTTGCCTCTTACTTTACTATTTAAAATCTGCACTATAAAAAACTGTTTTCCGGAAAAAATCCAAATTATCTCTAAATTAATTCCCCAATACTTTGGAAAACTGTTGCGGTTTTGCCCAACTTACCTTGAATTTGGCAATCTGCGTTTCAATTTCCTTAACTCTTTGCGTATTTCCTAAAGCTTTGTGACTGTTTATGGCTTGCGTCAACCAGCGAACTGCTTCTTGCTTCTCGCCGATCGCCACATAGATTTCTCCCAAAGCCTCTTCTAGTTGTGCTTGCTCCCCGATATCTTTGGCTGCACTAGCTAATTCGTGTGCTTTTAGATAATGGTTTTCAGCCAGCAAAGTCACCCCTTCTTGCCAGTATAACTCGCCTAGCTTGCGATATGCAAGAGCTTCCTGAATACCTGTTGCTACCAATGCTTCCAATGTCTCGATCGCCTCCGATTTCAAATCCGAACCGATGTAAAAATAAGCACGTTGCAAAGCTTTTGTTTTATCTGCAATTTTTCGATCTTCAATTAGATCGATCGCCCCTATCACAAATTGCTTTTCCGTCGTTGGTAGCATTCGGAAGCTTCGATCGCGTAGTTTTTCCTCCTCCGATGTCCTGCCGTTCTCAGCTTTGACCACCAGTAAATACTCAATTCCCGGTTTCAGTTGTGGTGCTGCCGGATACACTAACTCATTTCCATTAAGTTTTGTTTCCCAAATTGCCCGGTCGCCCTTCACTAAACTCACAGTATAGCTATCCACACCGGGAACTTTATTCCAACGCAATTTCGGTCGATCGTTCAGCAATAATGTGCGCCGAGGACTGATAATATAAGGAATTAAGGCATCAAGAGGTCCGCGAGGATCGGCAGTATACTCGTCACAATTAGCCAGGAAGATTTCTTGTTGAGAAGCATCTGAAACTTGTGGAGTCAATCCATTAATTACAGGATAAACCTTTGATGCTGTTGTTATCAAGATTAAAGGCAATAACAAAAAACTCAAGAAGTAAGTAAAAAATTTGTTGTTTATACCTATTAATGTCAACTTGGATTGAGGATTATTTTTCATTACTTATCACCTAAATTATTTAGAGCAGGAGTTAACTGTAAGTTGTAAAATTTTTTGCTAAATTCTTGCTGCACCCATCTCTGTTCTTCTGGAAATTCCGATGGCAATTTATCATAGCATTTCTTCCAATTGGATATAGATTCTTGTTTATTGCCTTGACGTTCTAAAAGAACTGCTTCCAAACAGTAAGCAACAGAGCGCTCGCTGGAAATATTAATCGCTTTCGTCAAGTTATTGTTAGCCTCTTCATATCGCCCTAACTCCAACTGCGCCCAACCTAAATTTTTGTGTATAGTGTACGTTGTCTTAATATCTGTGGCAAGTGGTAAAGCTTTTTCTAACAGCGGTAGAGCTTTCGCATATTGTCGATCTAAAATTTCCAGCCGCGCCAAATTATTTAAAGCTTTATTAACACCTGCATTGATAGCAATTTGATATGCAGCGCGAGCCTTGTCATACTCTTGTTTGTCTTCATAAATTACGCCTAAGTTATAGTTAACTCTTCCATCATCTGGTTGAAATAATAGAGCTGTTTTATAATATAATTCCGCAGTGTATAAACGTTTATTTACGTAATTACTCAAACCTTGTTTGTTAAAATAAAATACTATTTGGGGTGATAACGTCCACCAACCACCTAGCAAAAACAAGCTAGCTAGAGCTAGTTTACCTACCCAGTTAAAACTTAGCCTATCTGCGTTCGCATTCGTTTTACTTCGCTCGATCGAGTAATTAATTTCTGGCAACGGTTTCGCCAAGCTTTCCAAGTGCGAGCGCGAGTTTACCCCTGCCAAAATTTGCAATATTTCCTGGCAAGTTTGCGGTCGCTTTCCGGGAAAAATCGCCATCATTCGGTCGAGCGAATCTGCCAGATGCGGTGAAACTTGCGTTGCTTTATCTCGCCATATCAATTCACCATTGTCAGGATTTTTAGGTAAATCGATGGGCAGTTTTCCTGTTAGTAAATAAACCAAAGTACGTCCTAAAGCAAAGAAATCAGATTGCGGTACTGCATGACCATCTGCTTGTTCGCTTGGCGTATAACCAGCGGAAATAATCGCAGTCCCAGTATAATTTTCTTTTTGTTGCCGCAAGTAAGTTTCTGTTAGTTCTCGCACCGCACCAAAATCAACTAATACCAATTTTCCATCCGGCTTTAACATGATATTGGACGGTTTAATATCTCGGTGAAAATACTGCTGATCGTGCAGTAAATTGAGAAGTTTTGTTAGTTGAGTTAACCACTCAATGGCTGTTTCTGTAGTTATTGGTTGATTAGCTCTTGCTAACATCCACTCTTCTAAATTTTGACCTGGTATTTTCTCCATTACCAGACATGGTAACGGTTTGCTACTACCTTCAGGCCAAGTAAAATAGCCGTCTGTTTCTACACGAGGAATGCCAGGATGCCTTTGGCTCATTAAGAACTCTGCTTCTCGCTGAAATAAAATGGTGGCTTTTTGCTTAATATCTGGGTTATTAAACTTATCCAAATTCAAAACTTTTAATACTTTGGTAATACCACCATCATCTACTTCAAAAATATCGCCAAAGCCACCGCCGCCAATCCGAGCGATTACTTGATAGCGACCTTGAAGTAAAAACCCTGGATAAATTAAGCTACTTGAAGTCATCTTTCTGTTTCTCCCAGCAGTTTTAAAATATTTTTTTCAGCGTACTTACCAGCTTGAGAAGGAGATTTACGCAATTTTAATAAAAGTTCTTCTAGCTGCTTTTGAAACGGACTCCCCAGTGTCAAGTTCAAACGCTCTCTAATTATATTGAACATCGGGTTTGGCTGAGTAGTTTTAGCACCGTCTATTTCCGGGTTTTCATCTAAACCATGACTTCCGATAAAACCTAGGTGTTCGAGAGATTCCGCTTGCATTGCTTCTCGAAGATTTTGACATATTTGTTCAACAAGTTTATGAGTAACATATTTCATCATCACAGGTTCGAGAGTGAATTTGGATTCAGCACTAGAAGGGGAAAGCTCTTTTTCGATTAAGGAACGTCTTACCAAGGATTCTAATACTGTTAGTAATTCTGATCTAGAAACGCCGGCTGATAATTTTGCTTTCAATTGGTTCAAGGAAATCGGCTGCTGTTCAATTGCCAGCCAGTACATCACAGCTTTTCCTACATCTGATAACCGCTGAAAATGTTCGTTAAGTAGATTGCCAAAAATATCGCCAATAACTAAGGAGCTTTGAGCGATAAATTGACTAATATTGCCATTAAACAACTCTTGAATTGTGGTACCAGTAAATTTCAGTGCAGCAGGATGACCTCGGTATATTTGTATCAGTTCATCTAAGCCGTTTTCTGAGGCAGAAAACCCAATGGCCGCCAAAAGCATTTTTGCCTCTGTTTGTTTTAAGCCTTTAACTTGTAATGTACGCACAGGTAAGGTTTCGCCTGCTAAAGAGGATATCTCTACAGGTTTTTCTCGCGATAGGAGTAACAAGCAGCTTTGATGCCGCTCTTCTCCGATTCGCCGCAGTAGTTGACCGTACCCTTGATAACCGTCTCGGTAGTACCCAGCAATGTCTCCACTTCGCAAAATCATTTCCCAATCATCTAGGATTAGCAAACAACGGCGATCGCGCAAACTCTTGAGCAGGGAAGAAATTTGCTCGTCTACAGTGGTTGGAAGTTGCGTGTCTTGGGAACTGCTTGCAAATGAATTCAACTCAGTCAAGATTGTGAGTAAGGCAGGTGCATGGCGGAGACTGCGCCAAATTAGGTATTCAAAACCACCCTGAATTTGTTCTCCCAGTTTAGCAGTCAGAGCCGTTTTACCAATACCTCCCATACCCAACAGCGCCACCAAGCGACAGCGATCGTGGAGTATCCATTGACTGAGGGTGTTTAGTTCTGCGGTGCGACCGAAAAAAATTGAGGCATCCGGTGCTTCACCCCAATCTTGGCGTAAAGGAGTGCCTGTAACTGCAATTGGCTGTGCGACTGTCTCTGACTGCAAGAGCGATCGCCTTTCCAATGCCGCTTGAAAGTTTCTTTTACTGACTCTTTCCCCTAAAGCTTCCGAAAGCAGCTTCCATAACTTGGGGCCCACATCTTGCATCAGGTATTCAGCAGTGTATCCGTAAGCCTCTGCAACCTTATGATACTCCTGTCCTTGCCAAGCTCCCCTCAGAATTATTACTTCTATATCTTTTAAATGTCTGTTTGTTTTGGCAAATACGGCGGTATCTGCGAGTTTCAGCGCTTCTTCAAAATTCATAACGTTAAAAATTTTTAATTGGATCTTGAGTATAACCTGAAGTTTACTGAGGTTTACTTAGTTAAACTGAGATTCCCTCAGTATTTTTGTTTTTGCATTTAAGTTTAACAACTTAGGTTATCTATATAGACCGCATAATAACCACGGGCTACAGTATAAATGTCAGCTCAAACAAGTGATTTAAAACAATATCAATGATTTTATATTTGATGTTTTAGATCGATGGATGCAAGTTTACAAAAGTTTGTCACTTTTTCTCACCGTCAGGGCGATCGGCTCAGGCAGAGTAAAAGCTGCTAACGCCATATTTCTAATTCCAATACAACACTTACCTTGAGGTAAATTATGACTGTTAATCATAATGTTCCGTATTTCAGTCAAGAAGATAACGAGATTGAACCCTGGCGCACTTGCGGTGCTACAAGTACGGCAATGTGTCTGAAATACTTTCAAGTTGCAGATTTAGGTCACTTTGCACAGTACGAGGATGATGTTAAAAAACGTTTCGATCGGCTGGGAATAGATCACGGTTCTCCCGATGGCATCAAAAGATTGTTAGAGGGTTTAGGGTTGAGAGATAATTTGACATTGAAAGGGGGTCTTTCAGACATCACTCGGTCTCTCGATTCTGGCGAGATCTGTATATTGCACGGTTTTTGGACGAATTCGGGTCACATTCTAGTTATTCGCGGTTATAACGCCAATGGTGACTTTTTTGTGAATGACCCAGCCGGAGAATGGTTCTACTCAGGCTATCGGAAAAATTCCCGATTTTCACCAGATAACAAGGGCGAAAACAAGTTATACAGTCGTAAATTGATATCCTCCACTGCCAATGCCTTTAGTTTGCGTGAAGCTTTATCTTTTTATGACAATTGGGATAGTAGCAAGATCGAATCTACTGCAACAATGTGGCTGCATCGAATTTCTAAATAAGTCGGAAAAATGCCGGACTTTTCAATTGATATTACTGCGGTAAATTAGCCAGACTAAAAAAGGTTCGTAGTGAGGACTTTAGTCCGCCTTTTACCCAAATATGCAAGAAAGGACTGAAGTCCTTACTACAAACATTATTACTACTTGGAGAGCTGAATATGACGATTGAAAAAGTTGAGTTACAAATCAATGACGGGATTATTGATACCCCTCACCTGATTGATGAGGTCGAAATCCTGCAAAGGCGCTTGAAAGATTGGGGATTATTACCAAAAGATGCCAAAATAGACGGACTTTTTGGGTCTGTCACTAAGGCAGCAGTGGAGCAATTTCAACGGATGCGCCCCGCCGATCGCAGCAAATTTGTCCCAGGTGGACTAAAGGTAACAGGTAAAGTCGATCGCAATACCTGGGCCGAGTTGCTGAAGGTAAAGCCAGAAGAGATCGCAATAGTTAGTCGCACAGCCAAGATGTGGGATATGCCCGGTGGCTTCCCTAGCGTCGATCATATTTTAGATATTGCTCAATCTCCGTCGGAAATTCGCCCCTTTGCCAAGAAAAATTTGCCTCTTATCCTCGATCGATGTCTCGATAATGGCGTCATCGATCGGGGGCAAATTGCCTATGTTTTCGCAACTGCCGAACATGAATCCCATTTTGGACGCTTCATGATGGAGTTAGCTGATGGGTGGGATTATGAAGGTCGCGAAGATTTAGGGAACACTGAGCCCGGTGATGGTCCTCGTTTCAAAGGAAGAGGTTTTGTCCAAATTACAGGTCGTCGAAACTATCAAATCTGGAGTGAACAACTCGGAATTAATTTGATAGATCGTCCAGAAAAAGCTGCTCTCCCTGAAATTGCTGCCATGATTCTAGTTCGGGGAATGCGTGATGGTAGCTTTACGGGTGTAGGTTTGAGTGATTTCATTGTGGGCGATCGACGCGATTTCTTCAACGCCAGAACAATAGTGAATGGACGGGACAAGGCCGACATCATCGCGCAGTTCGCGGAGTATTATTTCAAAGCCCTAGCCTAAAAATTAAACAATTTGGAGTCATATTAGGAGGTTAATCAAATGACAGATTCTTCTAGCTTTGAGACTCAACCCAATGCTTCTGAACACGGAAAAGAGCTGGCTGAAATTATTCAGGAGGATAACGGAAAATACTCGACAATGCGAGCCATGAGTTTTATTGCGCTGATTGCAGCGATTGTTTTTGGTGCGATCACAATAACTAGCAAAGATTCTGAGGGAAGATACATTACAACTACTTTTTTAGTTGCTGCTTTTGCCCCAAAAGCCGTGCAAAAATTTGCAGAACGTCCGTAAGTAAAGTTGGTATGACTTACGCACAGGCGCTTAGAAACCGGGTTTTTTTACGAAAATACACAGGTTGTGACCCGCAGATTCGGTAAAAAACCCGGTTTCTGGAATCGGAGTGCGTCCAAGACTGGCTGAGTTAGATAGATGATTAAAGCAGCCGACGCGCTTGTAAAATCTGCTCTATTAGGATGACGATCGCACCTCGTCACTCCTTCATCTCCTCACCAAATAACGGAAATAAAGGTGAAGAGTACGCGCGTGCGAAGCTATCTTCCCGTAGGGGTTCCCGAAGGGTAGGGGATCGCTCTTTCCCCTGACTGATGACTCATGACAGCTTTCTTGTCAACTGTCAACTGACTTTCATTCGTGCGGCGTACCATCAGGCATCACCGCACCCTTTAAATTCGCCCCTGCCAAATTAGTATCCAACAGCAAAGCATTTCTCAGATTAGCACCCTTCAAATTAGCACCTTCCAGATTTGCCATCCACAGATTAGCCCCCTCCAAATTCGCCCCCTCCAAGTCAGCAGTTACCAAAAAAACACCTTTCATAAAAGCACCTGTTAAGTTAGCATTTATAAAATTACTCCCTCCCAAATAAGCATCCTCTAAAAACGCATTTTCTAGATTGCTTCCCTCGAAATTTGCCCCTGCCAAATTGCTGCTTATCAGGTAAACCCCAGCCAAATTTGCCTGTTTCAAGTTAGCACTTACCAAATGCGCGCTCCACAAATTGGCATCTTTTAGGTTGGCTTTTTCTAAATTGACGCCTTCCAGAAAAACTTCGCTCAAATTCGCCCCGGAAAGATTGCAACCTTGACATTCCCTCGCTGTCAGCAATTGCCGGACTTGATGCTTGACTGACGAACGGTTCGCTGCGACAATTATTAAACCTGTAGTTGCTAAGGCAATAATACTAAAAGTTCCCAGCCCGAGCGCACTTACAATCTTCTTTTGTCCCGCCCGTCGAAACATCCGCTTGCAGCCCCTAAAAATATTTGGATAATTGTTCGTATTTATAACCTAGTTCCTTCCTTCCCCTGCCCCTATGAAAAAACAGTTAAAATTTAAATTACTCGCGATCGCCCTTATCTCCATCCTAGCAACAATTGGTATCGGATGCGATCGCCTTTTCAAAAAACCCTTTCAACTTCCCGCCTCAGCCAAACAAGAACCCTGGCCAATTCAAACAGGCCTCCGATCAGCCATCCTCCGATCCAACATACCAACAGTCAACCGCGTAGTTTTAGTACCCGACGAAGCCACCTTCTTAGCAGCAATCCAAAAATGGAATCTCAAAGGAAACTGGCCTATTCTCATCGAAGACAAAAAATATACGCCGATGTTTTTGCAGCGCTTTCAACCCGAAGAAATAGTGCGTTTGCCAAGCATCAAACAGCTACTGCCAAAAAATCAAAAACTCCAACAATTAATGCTGAACGCCTCAGCAGCAGCTTGGAATGCCACCGATACTCAAACCTTAAAGGCACAATGGACGCAACTCGGCTGGGAACCGCCAGGAGTAGTAATCACATCAGAAAACGACCCGGCACGTTCTGCCGCAGTTGCCTTAGCAGCCGCTCACGGTCAACCTTTAGTCTTTCTAGAAGGCAACTTCGGAAAACCTAACGATACCCTCAATAACACACAGTGGAAAAGTCTGCAACTAGCAGTTACAAAAGCTGTCGAATCAACCGGATATTTTTACTCTCAACTCGCAGACCCGATCGACACAATCACTATTGTACGCCAACTCGCAGTCAAATATCAATCTCCTGAAAAACCCGAGGAACAACTAGCCGTTACCGACGGTTTGGGACGGCACCCCAACGGCGAACGCTGGGCGGCTGTCGGCTGGATTTACGGCTCCGAGGTACGATCGATCTATCAAGCCATGTGCGCCTTATTTCTCGATAGCGAAACCGCCATGCTTTATGACAGTTACCCCAAGGAAGGAAATTGGGGGAAATATGAAATGGAGGCCGCCGCTAGCGGACTAAAAACCATAGGTTTGAATGTCGAAGTAGTGCAGAAACCAGAATCGAGCCTGGAAAAGTGGCGGAGTTTAGCCTCAAAACCGTGGACATTTGACTTAATATTAATGAATTCCAAAGGCTATCCCAAATCATTCCAAGTCGGCAACGGCGACGCTTCAGTGGAGGACATTCCAAAACTCCTATTTCCCGCAGCAATCCACATGATCCACAGTTGGTCAGCAGCCGCCCCAGATGACACAAACACCGTTGCCGGAAGGTGGCTAGAAAATGGTGCTTACGCATATATTGGCAGCGTCAACGAACCTTTTTTATCGGCATTTATTCCACCTAAATTAATGGTCGATCGCCTGAAGCGAGGCTCACCCTTTTTAATCGCAGCACGCCAGCTAGAATCCCCTCCCTGGAAAGTCGCCACCATCGGCGATCCCCTAATGTCGATCGCCAAACCCAGACCAAGAATTCCGCCCACTCAACAACCGATGTGATAGTAGGCGCGAGCGAGGGATTTAAAATTGGAGATTTGAGATTTGTGGTTGTAAGGTAAAATCTCAAATCGCCAATTCTTTAATTTTAAAGTTGTTTTTTACTGAGTTATATGATATTGATAGTTCACTGATGCGATCGGCCTAACCACCCACAGGGTAAATATAGTTAATTAGCATTATCGCCAGAGTATATCTAAGTTTGAATGTAACTTAGCATACAATCACGCCAAATCCGCCGCTCCTCAGAATCAGTCATTCCACCCCAGTGGTCAGCCCAAAAAATTTCCCTAAAATAGGCCTTAATTAAGTTGTCAATTCCCGTAAAATAACTCAAAATGAAAATAAGAAATAAATTGTAATAATTATATAACTCCTCACGGAAGAATTAACCGCTAAATGAGAGCCACCCATCCTGTGGATCTGCCGCCACCCGGGCCAACCGCAGCAACTCCCCAAGCCTCCCGCCTAAGCCCGCTATTCAATCGCCTGCACCCCAGCCCAGAAACCCTCTTGCTCATCCTCTCCCTAGTCATCGGGGGAGTTACGGGCGCAGGCGTCGTCACGTTTCACTACCTCATCCACTTCATCCACAGCCTGATGCTGGAAGACTTCATGGGGGCGATCGCGTCGAAAGGCTCTTGGACGCTAGCCTGCATTCCCACCTTCGGCGGAGTCATCATCGGGCTGATGCGCTGGCGGTTTCGGGACTTTGGCCCGAATATGTCTTCCTTAATTGCAGCCACCCGCGGCCTGCAAGAACTCTCCCCCCTTAAACCCATCACCAAAATGGTGGCAGCCTCAGTTTCCCTCGGCACCGGCGCCTCCCTCGGCCCGGAAGCCCCCAGCGTCGAAATCGGCGCCAACTTCGGAATGCTGCTGGCTCAAGTTTTGCAGCTCTCCCCTGAACGGCAGCGCTTGCTCCTGGGCGCGGGAGCTGCTGCGGGTTTATCTGCCGGATTTAACTCTCCCATCGCCGGAGTCTTCTTTGCCTTAGAAGTCGTGCTCGGCAGCACCTTCGCCACTTCGTCAGTCAGCGTTGTCTTGCTCTCCGCCGTAGTTTCCGCGCTGATCGCTCAAATCTGCTTGGGAGCTCAGCCGGCCTTTGCTTTGCCGATTTACGATGTCCGCAGCCCCCTAGAACTACCTCTGTACATGGGATTGGGACTTTTGGCGAGCGGAGTGTCTCTAGTCTACACAGAAGCAATTCAATTGGCCGATCGCTGTTTTCAAGGAAAAATCCGAGGATTTGCTTGGCTCGGACGACTGCCCCGGCCGCTGCACCCGATCGTCGGTGGGGCCTGCGTCGGCTTAGTCGCCCTGCAATTGCCTCAAATTTTGGGTGTCGGCTACGAAACAGTCCAAGCAATGCTCCAAGATGTTAAATTTTCCTTGCCTTTGCTGCTGGTGCTGCTGTTTGTCAAACTGGCGATGACAGCAATCAGCCTCGGCAGCGGTTTAGTGGGCGGCATCTTCGCTCCGGCGATGTTTTTGGGAGCTTCCCTCGGTTCGGCTTACGGCCTCTTTTTGGAAATGCTGCCGGCAATGACCGATCGAGTCGCCGGTCCTCCCGCCTACGCCATGGTGGGAATGGCCGCCGTCCTCGCAGGCAGCGCCAGAGCGCCGCTGACAGCGATCCTGTTGATGTTTGAATTAACCCGCGATTACCGGATTGTCTTACCTTTGATGGCAGCAGTCGGATTGAGCGTTTGGCTAGTGGAGTGGGTAAACCGTCGATCGACAGCCCACAGCCTCAACCTTCAGCAAATGGGCGTAGACGTGGCTCTCAATACACCGATCAAAGCCAGAGAACAGTTGCAGGATTGGGAAGATGTTCTGGGCGATCGCATCGTCACAGAACTGATTTCTTGCCAACTTCCGATCGACGGCGAACACAGTATCGATCAACCAGAAGCCACCGACGCCCCAGTGTTAGCCCTCGCCAACTCACACTCCTCCGAAAAAGTCAACCCCAATAAAGAATAAAAAACCGCGTGACAGCAGAAACAGACGAAGAACGGGAGAATTGAGAATTCTTCCCTCTTCCCTCTGCGTTCTCTGCGCCCTCTGCGGTTAATTCCTCTTCCTTCAGATTTCAGCTAAAATAACCAAATATTATTAACAATAGGCAGAGAGGGGCTTCGGTGGCAGGAAACGAGGCAACTGCAAAAAACAAAAGTCAAAAAATACCCGGAAAAACCCCCTTGGGTTCCACTCATTACGGCTTGTTAGGGCTGCATCCTTCAGCCTCAGCGATCGAAATTCGGCGATCGTACCGGGAACTGAGCAAACTCTACCATCCCGATACCACCGAGCTGCCGCCCGCAGTCGCCACCGCCAAATTTCAGCAGCTCAACAACGCCTACGCCACCCTCAGCAACCCAGAACGTCGCCTCGCCTACGACCTCAAAATAGGCTATTCTCGCCAGAACGTGATTGGGCAACCCCCAGGCTTCACTACTCCGGTTTCGGGCTCTGACAAAAAAACTTACAACTCCGCTTACCTAGATCCCACGGATCGACCTCTTTCCCCCGGAGAAATGTTCGCTCTGTTTATCATGGGAGCTAGCTTAATCGGATGTTTGGTACTCGCGATCGCGATCGGCTTAATTCGCGGCAATTAAAGCCTCAAATCTCAAATCTCCAATCTAAAATCGGAAATTCTCAATCCGAAATCCCCAATCTAAAATCTAAAATCTAAAATCTAAAATCCTATGACTCTTCCTTCCGCTGACACTCCTTTGTACAACCATCCACTCCCGGAAATCGAGCAGTGGCTCAAAAGCCGCGGCTGCCAGCAAGATCAGCGAGAACTTCACTGCTGGCAGATCGAGCAACTTACATGGAAAGCAGAACTCTCCCTCGATATTGACCAACTCACCGTCCGCTACATCGATGCTGGAGCCGACGGCCAAGACATTCAGCGAGCATTCAAATACTCCCTCTCACGTCAGGACATTGAAGCGGCCGTTTTCTCCGGCCCCTAATTTGATTTTAGATTGGCGATTTTAGGTTTTAGATTTTAGATTTGTCCTCCAATCTAAAATCTAAAATCGTTATGTTGAGCAGGAGATGAGTGAAATTGGTATTAGATTTTAGATGGAGAATCCAGGTAAGAAGCATCAAGCGTGCAACCATTTACATGAGAGTGCGAGGGGGGCGCTCGCAGCTCGTAAAAACGTTTTTTACTTTCATGGAGATGCTCCCTCAGAATCGATATCTACTTGGAAACTGAAAAATCAATCAAAAAATCTAAAATCTAAAATCCCAAATCCAAAATCGTTAGACTTTGCCAAATCGGCGGTTGCGTTGCTGATAAGTAGACAAAGCGCGGTGAAACTCCGATCGATCAAAATCGGGCCACAGCGTCTCAGTAATGTAAATTTCGGAATAAGCCATTTGCCATAGTAGAAAATTGCTCAACCGCATTTCCCCGCTCGTCCGGATCAGCAAATCCGGGTCACAAACATCAGCAGTATACAAATAGCGTTTAAATAAAACCTCATCAATCTCCTCCGGCTGCAACTTGCCCTCTTTCACCTGAGCGGCGATCGCCCGACAAGCTTGTACAATCTCCTGACGCCCCCCGTAATTCGTCGCCACCGTAAACAAAATCCCCTGATTGTGCTGAGTGGCCGTCACAGAACGCTCGATTTCGGCTTGCAAAGACTTCGGCAAAGCCTGCAAATTCCCCATAAATTGAATTTGCACGTCCTCGTCCACCATCTCCCGCAATTCTTGCCGCAGCTTTCCCTCAAACAAACTCATTAAAAAATCCACCTCTCCGGCCGGCCGCCCCCAATTCTCCGTCGAAAAAGCATAGGCCGTTAAAGCTGGAATCCCCCAATCTTTGCAGCAGCGCAGCAGTTCCTTCAGAGTGCTAGCTCCTCGGCGGTGCCCCGCAATCCGCGGCAACCCCTTATTCTTAGCCCAGCGCCCGTTCCCGTCCATAATCACTGCTATGTGCTTAGGCAGTAGTTCTTGTTGCAGATCCTCCGGCAACTTTTCCAAGCAAATTCCTTGACTCATGGTTTCTCCCGATTACCCGACTAACGGCGCAGTATCCGTTTTAATAGCGTCACTCCCTTCAATCCTATCTGGCGTCCGAGATTGCCGATCGGAATTGGAGCCACAACTCTTTCTCCCTCGGACGGAAACAGCTTTGCTTCCAGCAATTCCTTAAGTTTGCTGCTAGTCAAAGGTCGATTTAACATTCCCATCTGCGCTAAAGAAATAGAACCCGTTTCCTCGGACACCACCACGCACAGGCAAGCTTGCACCCGTTCCGTAATCCCCATCGCCGCCCGGTGGCGGGTTCCCAACTGCCGCGACGCGCTGCGATCGGACAAAGGCAAAATTACCCCCGCCGACGCGATCCGCGAACCTCGAATCAAAACAGCTCCGTCGTGCAGCAAAGTTTGCGGCTGAAAGATTGTCTGCAACAATTCTTTAGAAACTTCAGCATTTAGCTTTAGTCCTGGCACCGAAAAATCTCGATCGTCGATCGGAGAATCTGTTTCTATAATTAGTAAAGCGCCCGTGCGGTTTTGTGAAAGTTCTTTTACTGCGTCCACAATTTCATCTATTACGCTGTCCGGTTCGGGATTTGGTCGGCGATCGCGTCCAAACAATTGCCGAAATTCCCCCCGACCCAATTGTTCCAGAAATCGGCGAAACTCCGACTGCAATATTACCGCCATTGCCACAGCCGAACCAGTCACCAAGCTGTTGAGGGCAACGTGCAATAGCCTCAATCCAGCCCAGTTGCTCACCGCCGCCGCCAGCATCAAAATAATAAATCCCCGTACCATCCACAGCGTTCTGCGCTCGCCAACAATGACGAGCACCAAATACGCAAGGGCAAAAACCAGTCCAATATCGATCCCTTGAATCAATAAGGACTGAACGAGGGTCAAGTCAAAGCCAGATTGTTGATTGTTCATGGTTCATCGAACGCTACCGCCTGTGAACCGCGAACCGTGATGCACTCGAACCCATGAACCATGAACAGTTGTTATAAGGAATATGCTGAAAATCCCCGTGTTTTTAGACCGGGGAGTGTCAATCTAATCGCGTGACTGAACAAGGCAAAAGTTAAAAGTGAAAAGGCAATCATCACTAAGTAAACATGGATTGTCTTTCTTTTAACTTTTAACTTTTAACTTTTAACTTTTGAGCTCCGAGTCGTTCAGGAAGGCGGTCAAGCCTCAGCAAATCCTGGTAAGTTTCCCGCTGTATAATCGTGTTAACTTCCCCATTTCTAACTAAAACCGCTGCCGGTCGGGGCACTCGGTTGTAGTTAGAAGCCATGCTGTAATTGTATGCCCCTGTAGCCGGAACGGCTAGGATATCTCCGGCCCGACAATCTGGCAATTTGGCATCTTTAATCAGAACATCGCCTGATTCGCAGTGTTTCCCAGCAATTGTCACTGTTTCCGTTAAGGGAGCAGACATTTTGCCGGCTGCGAGGACTCGATAAACTGATTGATAGGTAATAGGACGCGGATTGTCCGACATCCCGCCATCGACAGCAATATACGTCCGCATTTCCGGAATGACTTTTTTAGAGCCAACGGTATAAGCTGTAACGCAAGCTGTTCCCACGAGCGATCGACCAGGTTCGCAAAGCAATTTAGGCAAGGGCAATTGCTGCCGCTCGCAAGCTGCTACCACTGCCTTGCAAATCGTACGAGCCCAATCTTCAATGCTAGGAGGATCGTCCGCTTCAGTATAGCGAATGCCCAACCCACCGCCAATATTAATTTCTGTTGCTGGTAAACCATAACTCTGTGCTTTTGTCAAGGCCTGAACTATGACTTCGGCTAAATCGTCATGGGGTTGCAGTTCAAAAATCTGAGAGCCGATGTGAGCGTGCACTCCCACGCAAAATAACGACGGCTGTTGGCTGATGAAAGTAAATACTCGATCGAGCGAGTTGGGATCGAAGCCAAATTTACTGTCGATTTGACCCGTCTGAATGTACTCGTGGGTGTGACACTCAATTCCAGGTGTAAACCGCACCATAACTCGTGTCGGCCCACCTGTGAGGCTGCTGACACCCAATTCTCCCAACTCTGCTAGAGTTTCTAAATCCCGCCAATTGTCGGCTACGGTAGTGCAGCCGTTTTCGACAGCTAGCTGTAGTTCCTCGCGGGACTTGTTGTTACCGTGGAAGTAGATTTTGTCGGGGCTGATGCCGGCTTGCAGTGCAGTGTGGATTTCTCCGGCGGATACGACATCTATGCCTAAACCTTCCGAAGCTGCGATCGCGCAAACTGCCAAACAACTCCAAGCTTTAGAAGCATAGAGCACTTGAGATTCGCCCGGATAGTAACGCTTAAAAGCATCCCGGTACTGGGTACAAGCCGCCCGCAGCGTTTCTTCGTCTAAAATGTACAACGGCGAGCCAAATTGCTCCACCAAAGCTGTCACCTCGCAGCCTCCGATTTCCAACCGATCGCTGCTGTTAACACTGGCTGTCAGCGGTAACAGTTCTTGATTGGGCGATCGATTTTGCAGGGCCGGCTTTGACTCAGACAGATACTTAAGTCCCGATTCGACCCCGAAAGATTGAGTTGATACCATCGCGCAATAACTATCCTAGGTTATTAGTCAGCAGTCATTAATCAGCAGTCAGCAGTCGGCAGTCATTAATCAGCAGTCATTGGTCGTTGGCAGTAGACTAATGTCTGGAGACTTGTGAGTCATGACTCAAAACTAGCAACAAACAGCTAATCGCTACTGTGTTTTCCAGTGTACAATTTACAGCCGTGCGTTTTCTACAAATTAAACATCTCGCCGCCGAAGACCTCAACAGTGCAGTCGAACTCGATCGCCTCTGTTTTGGCGGACTGTGGACGATCGAAGGCTATGGGCGCGAGTTAGGCAGTCCTAACAGCGATTTACTGGGTTTGTGGGCATCCGAAACCGGGGACTGCGAATCAGAAAGATTCGACAGCGAACTGAAGTCGATCGAGCCGAACAGCATTCTCAACTCACAACCGCTGAGTGTTGAGAGTTCCTCGCCAGCAACTCCCAACTCAAAACTTACCCCAACCCTGATCGGTTTGGGTTGCCTGTGGGCAATTTTAGAAGAAGCTCATATTACAATTTTGGCAATTCATCCTCGCTTTCAAGGTCAGGGTTTAGGACAAGCTCTGCTTTGGGATTTACTAAAAAAGGCTCACTATAGACAATTAGAACGGGCAACCTTAGAAGTGCGGGAATCTAATTTAGCCGCAGTTTCTCTTTACCAAAAATTTGGGTTTAAAGAGGCAGGACGGCGGAAACGGTACTACGAAGACACCGGAGAAGATGCTCTGGTAATGTGGCGCAGCGGCATAGAGAAACCCGAATTTCAGCAATATTTAGCGGTTGAGAAAGTGCAAATTTGCGATCGGCTGCATCAGAAAAACTGGCATTTGGCGATCGATAGTTTTGAGTTTTGAATGTAAGTTGTTGGCTCTTCCGTACTTAGTGTGTTAAGTTTACTTAAATTTATCCTCAAGGCTTTGCTAAGTAAGGCTTTGAGATTATTTACAGAGGCTTGCGCTGTTGAGCAAGTTGCTCAACTGAGGGCGATTGCCTTGAAATCCCAGCCAGCTATGCTGTAGGACATCAGAAAACTAATAATTTGGCACACTAAGTACGGAAGAGCCAAAATAGTTCCCTTAGCTAAGTCATCCCAATTTTTCGCCTCTCTAGCTAAAGGCATAAATCGGGGACTTGAGTGCAGGCTTTGGGCTAACTTACTTAAAGCGCTATCTGCCTTGTCCCCAGGTTCTACAGCATATTCATATCGGTAGCGATATAGCGTCAGGTTGTTGAAGCTGCGCTGCGTACCAGATTCGTGTCATAAATCGATCGAGTATCTGCTCCACATCCTCAAAGTTTTCGAGAAAAAACTCCACCTCATAAATAATTGCAGTCTCATCATAGGATGTGATTTTGAGCTCTGGTTCTGGTTCCGCTAATATTCCTTGTGGTGATTTGCATTAAACAGTCTTAATCTAGTTTCTTAGTGGGCAGGCATCTTGCCGGCTCAATAATCACAATCAGTGAGAACCAGCTCTGAACATTCTACTTGTAGATCAATCGACCTTCGATCTGGCTGTTGAGATTTTGATGATGGCTAAAGTATTCTTCAAGGATATTCTGGCAGGATGTTGAAACTACCTTTGGGTTGTCTAATTTTGTCAATTCTTCACTTGTTAGACCTAGACTATGTAGTGAATTTTTGTAATGATATTCTTCTACACAGATAGTGTAATGAGCATCTGCTTGTACAGGTTCTCCATTAATCCTCAAAGATTCAAGCTGATTTTGGGAATCACTGTAAACTCCCTCAATACCTTTGCTGACCTGAAAACAACAACTTTCACCAGGTATTCTGTTTTCCCGTCTCATAATGTGTGCGAATATCTGGGTAAGCTGTACGCCTGTAACTTTAAGTTTATAAAGTACATCGTCGTAAGGAAAAACTTCTTTAAGATCGCTCAGTGTAACTAGCGGGCCTAATTTTGTGCGACGGATTGAACCACTTCCTATCAGAGCTACATCCAAGCTATCTAGTTGGGCAACAATATCAACGATTAAGTTACCCAATTCCGTTTCTTCTTCACGATTAGGATGGGTCAGTTTATGTGCTAAGCGACCAATCAATCGATTATATTTGCGATCGACCTCTTCTTGGAAAGTCGCAATCAGCTTTTCGATTTCTGCATCTGGCCCGGCGAGATTATTATCTACAGGTAGAAGTTGCCACTTCCATTCAACAATGCTGTTAGTATCGTCATCCACTACAATATCGAAACGTCCAATTTGGTCTGTGCCAATTCCAGCTTGTGCGATCAGAATATTGTTAACTTCGGCTGGTTGTTCTAAAAATGTATGAGAGTGTCCGCCAAGGATCATATCCACACCCCATTCAGGGTTTAGCATTGCTGCTAGTTTTTTATCCTCTTCAAAACCGATGTGAGTTAGCAGAATTGTTAGGTCAATGTCCTCGTTTTTGTAGGCGTCGCAAATTTTACCCACTTCTGAGGCGGCATCTTCAAGACTTATAAATGTGCTAATACTGAGATCGCGTTTTAAGGACGTAAGAACTTCTTCAGTTACAATTCCGATGAACATAATATCGAATCCATCTACATTGAGGATGACATATGGATTCATCAAGCGTTTATTGTACTTTGTGATATACAAGTTGGCATTCACGATGGGAAAACTTGCCATCTTTTCCAAAAATAGTAAGTGAGACAACCCATAATCCAATTCGTGATTCCCCAGAGTCACTACATCTGGAGCGAGGTAATTCATAATTTCTATAGTTGAAATACCTCTATATTCCTTATCAATGAGAGAACCCTGCACCATGTCACCTGAAATGACAAAAAGCACGTTTTTCTCTTCCTGGCGTACTTTATTGATATAGCCGGAAAGCAGCGAGACTCCACCAATCAGATGACCCTCTTCACCCCCAGCCTCTGCCAGAAAGTCTCCATGCATATCATTGGAATGCAAAATCGTGAACTTTTTAAATCGCTCTGTGGTCGTCATTATTTTTTGCCTTTGTGAAACTAACACGTTTAATTTTGCCTATTCGGTTCAGATACCCGACTTCTCTAAGAAGTTGGATATCTCGCCTTCACGAAAGCTCGGCGGTTGTGAATAGCTGCTTCAAATCTTCAACGAAACTGGTGAAAAATTGGCCATTGTCAACCTGCAACGCTACCCAGGCATTTGCTCCTGTTTTCGGTGCAGGGCGACTATCAATTGATGTCTGTCCGAGGGTCCACTCTCCCTTTGTTTCAACTCGGACTTTTGCCCTTTTCAACATCAAAGTTTCTGGATAAAATAGGTATCCCAAGGTTGCTGCATCATGGACAAGAAAACCGGGAATTCCTGCTGTTTCTCGATAATCCAAGGCTGTGCCAATCATGAACTCACAAAGAGGTATTAAGAATTGAGAAAGTTTACTCTCTGGATTCGCCTGAGTGACTGCCTGAGTCATATTTCGTGTGAAAATTAAGTGCCGCGTTACGTCTAGCGGCATCACGACAATATCGTCTCGGCTGTCAAATACTGTCTGAGCAGCTTCAGCATTAAACCAAATATTGAATTCGGCATGGGGAGTCACATTACCGGAACAGAAGAAAGCACCTCCCATGATCACAATTTCCTTGGCTTTTTTCAGGATGCCAGGACTTTTCGTTTCCGCCGCAGCGAGGTTTGTCAGGGGGCCGATCGCTACAATGGTAATTTCCCCGGGAGCTGCGTTTAGCTCATCGATGATGATTTCGTCGGAGTAGCGAGCATCCTCAAAATTATGGGTGGGTGGGGGTAAAGTATGAGACAGATTGCCCATCCCATCCGCCCCATGAATATGTCCGGCATCTTCCACAACTTGTTTGATGGGGACACCGCGACCAACTGTAATGTCTGGGAACCCTGCTAAATTTAAAATCTGCGACGCACTAGAAAAGGTGCGTTTAGCAGCTACATTGCCATCTGCGGAAGTAACGGCGACAAGTTCAGCAAGTCCTTGTTTGACCAAGCTCAGAAGCCAAAGGAAAGCATAAATATCGTCTCCGCCCGGATCGGTGTCGAGAATGATTCTGGGATGAGTGAGTTGAGTTGTCATAGGATAAGGTTCCTCAAGTAAGAGATTATTGTATAAAAGTCCGATCGAGATTAGTATCAAGGTTGCGATCGCTCTTCAAGTCAGCAGCAGCACCTCAATAAATCGATTCCAAGTCAACGGCTGTCCTCCTGTTTGCTCTTGCAAAAATGTGATTTCATCCTTAGACAGAGGTGGCTCTCTCAAACTCGCCAGTGCCGTATTCATCTCCTTCATACTGATGGCATCATCTGCATCGACATCAATGGGTAGGAAATAGGTGACAAATTCTGTGTATCTCGACATCAGCCGTTGATGCCGCAACATCAATTCGCCAAATTCCTCAAAGTCGATCGCGCCACTGCCATCTTTATCCATGCACTTGAACAGATAAGTTAGTTCACCTTCAGAGAGGACTTTTCCTGCCTGATGCAGGTGAGTTGCAAGCTCCTGGGTTGAGAGAAACCCACTTCGATCGCGATCGATTGCATCGAAGATGTAGCGTAAATCGCCTTTAATCGCAGGAGTTGCCTGTTCAAACAAGATGTTGCGTTGTTGCCCCTGAAGCGCTGCTCTGAGTTGTTGCCGGAAGCTAGCAATAGTTTCCTTGGCTGCACGGAACCGCTGTCGATGTTCCTCTGGACTTGCCACTGTATGCAGCACTACGGGTACGAGTGAAGGTAGCGATCGCTGCAAGATCAGAAAACACCCAATCGTCACAATGGCAAAAGGCACAGACAGAACGGGTAGCTTGAGCAGCGAGAACAGGGGGGCTAGGAGAATGCTGGCGATCGATGCCAAGAAAGCACAGATCAGACCAATCGAAATGCTGAGACGGTTTGGGGTGTAAAACACTCCCCCAATTGCCGTCGCGGTGAGAGCTGCATTGTAGCCCCACAAACCTGTATACAGTTCATCCGGCTTGGCTCCCAGCAGCAAACCGGCTAGCAGGTACATAGCGCAACCAAGCAATCCCACCACTGCCCCAATCGGAGTAGAGATGGCAATGCCTAGGACGACTAGCACAACTGAAACAAGCTTGTCTGAGAAAAAGATCTGCGCGAGACCGAGCGGTAACGATTGTACCAAGCGAAACCAGTCAATTGCACCAGCGGGAAAAGGGGGGGGCGGCGGCCCCAGATCGAAGAAGGGTTGGGGCACAAATGCCAGCAGGAGTAGAAAGGGGAGCATCACTCCATTAAATGGGATGCCCAGTGGAGCAACTCGAAACCGGGTGGCAAACCACGTCCCTACCGTCTCCATCACCACGGCTGTGAGAGCCGAGATGATAATGGCGGCGATCGCCCAGACGGGATTCCAGGCTCCATTGCCAAACGCCCCCAAGAACGCCATCGCCGCACCAACGAGCATTCCATTCAACCCGAAGATACCATTCTGGATCGCGCCTGGATTGGCTTTGAGGACGATCGCCATTAGCGTTGCGCTGGCAGTGCCGACTAAGCTCATGCCCCCCAGCCAGGGAGACTGAATGAACATAGCAGCTAGGATTAGCAATCCACTCAAAGGGTTGTTGACGAAAATAACCTGACTAATTCCCCGCAAAGTGGCGTTGGTGAAATCCAGCAGGGGTTGATTTGCGAGGCGCTGATTGAGGGCTTGCATTGTACCCAGCCCCGATAGAAGTCCCTTCGGCTTCTGGAAGGAGGGTTCCGGTGCTAAAATCCGCGAAATAAGTTCGTGTAAGGGTAATGGCTCGTCGGTTGTCGTGGCCATAGAATGAGCGTTGCTTATGGGTTTGTCGGTTTTGAGCAAATAAATTGAAGGGGGTTTTCCGTCTAAATGAAGCGCTTTAAGGCCTAATCTTTAGATTTGCCAAATTCCACCCAAATTACAGATAACGCAATAGAAACCATAGCATAGGGCAGGGCAGCGATCGCAGACATACCGTATTTTGCTGTCATTCCATCAAAGCCTGTTACCAGTTCATTGAGCAAGGCAACAACTTCTTGAGCGGACATTGTATGTCTCAGAAATTAAAGAGTAATCTCTCACCATTAGTAGCGATCGCATTTCAGTAAGCCAAAGCTTTTTTACTAAAATGGGGACGACCATTTTAGTAGAAAACAGACAAAAAAGTCATAAAAAAGCTGCCATCAATTTATTTATTTTTGACCTCCTCTTCCAGAGACTTATACTTCGACCCATCAGGCATAACAGCACCTGTGAGCAAAGCACCACTCAGGTCAGAAATGCTAACTTTAGCACCTTTTAGATTTGCACCACTTAGGTAGGAACTCTTCAGGTTAGCACCACTCAAACTAGCATTCGTCAAATTGACGCCGCTCATATTTGCGTTACTCAAGTCCGCACAAATTAAATTAGCGCCGCTGAGGTTGGCACTACTGAGATTAACCTGAGTCAAGCGAGCAAAACTCAGGTTGGCATCACTGAGATTAGCACCACTCAATTTAGCCTGACTGAGGTTAGCATTATTCAGGTTAGCGTGGCTCAGATTGGCACTACTGAGGTCGGATTCACTCAATTTGGATTCACTCAGATTTGCACTAGGGAGATTGATTGCTACCAACTCTGCACCAATAGCATCTACGCCTCTCAGAGAAACACCATCTTCATTCAAATCTTGGAGTGCCAGAATTCTTGCATAGCTAACTTTTACGCCGTGTGCTGCATCAACTATACTCCAAGCTTGGTAATGAAATTGCTTGCGGCGATCGGGAGCTTCCTTAATGAATAAAATTAAAGCAACGACCATACTAAGAGCATCAACACTCTGCAAAATTTCTCCAATTAGAGAATTATCATCCGCCGCCACATAAATTATGATGAACAGAACTGCTGAAACAAGAGCGACTAACCAGGCAGGTTGTGTCCAAAAAATATCAATGAATTTTCCTAAAATTCCTTTGAGAACTTCACCCAAGCGCTGAATGAGTGATTGACCCTGAAATTGCTGATAACTATCAGTTATTTTTGAGAGCATTTTTTGGATAATTTCACCATCCAACTGAATTGATACTAAAGGCTTTTTCTGTTCCTCGGTTGGCGGCGCGAGCGGCTTAGATTCGTTCAGTAATTGTGTCTTTGATTCTTTTGGCTGATGGTGGGTGACATCTTTTTGATCGGGGACAACCTTTGGTGAAGAATCTGCACCTGCGCCTTTTAACATCAAACCTGTAATTGCTCTGTAGGCATCTGTCCACGCCAGCTTTACTTCGGGAGTCCAATCTTCTTGGAGATACTGCTCAAAAGCCATCAGCAGTGCGTCTCCAACTGGCCCATAATATTTGGGAATTACCCCATAGCCGATGTGTCTGCCTCCCAAGGCGTGGAGAACTGGCCCTAAAGCCTCGGGAGAGCGGAGATTTTCTACTACCAATACCAAAGCATTTATGAGCTTTTTCTGCTGCTTTTCTAGCTCTATATTGGCAAACAGCGGTTTAAATTCTGGGTGAGCGATGAAGAGGTTTTCGTAGAAGCTAGCGGCAAATTCATCAGCACGAGGTTTGACTTTCTCGAAACTGCTTTCCAGTATTTCTACAGCTAACTCTGGCTCTTTTTCGGGAACTGATGCTAGTTGGTGATGAGCTGCTAGAGTCACCTTTTTTTCGGGGATTATCTCTGTTTCTAATTGAACTTCTTCCGGCGTAGTTTCTACACCTGCGCCTTGTAACATCAAAGCAGTAATTGCATTGTAGGCATCTGTCCACCCCAGCTTTACTTCGGTTGTCCAATCTTGCTGGAGATACTGCTCAAAAGCACTCAGTAGTGCTTCTCCAACTGGACGGTAATATTTGGGAATTACTCCATAACCGATGTGTCTGCCTCCCAGTGCGCTGAGAACTGGCGCTAAAGCCTCTGGAGAGCGGAGATTTTCTACTACTAAAACCAGAGCATTAATCAGCTTTTGCTGTTGCTTTGCCATATCAGTTGTGGCAAATAGCGGTTTCAACTCTGGGTGAGTTGTAAACAATTTTTCGTAGAAGCTAGCGGCAAATTCATCAGCACGAGGTTTGATTTTCTCGAAACTTTGCTCTAAAAGTTCAACATTTAAAGACATATTTTTGTTTTTCTCTTGAAAGTTGACGCTCCCCTGTCTTTAGACAGGGTTTTTTAACTATTCGGCTCTGATGAATTCTTTTGATAGAGTGTTTGAAACCTGAGAGTTTCTTTGCTGACACTAGGGCCAGATATTACAAACTTAAATTTTCCAACTCTTGCCGCAGGGTAGCCATAAACTCCTCTGCGTCGTTGATGCCCATTTCTCCTAAAGCTTTCCACTCTTCGCTGCTGTAATCTAAATCGAGTCCCATCACGTCTTGAGTCCAATAGGGCAAATTAGATGGGTTTTCCATTAGGTCACAGGTTATTTTTAAGATGTCTGTTCCGGTCGTCTTTTGTCTAGCTTTTGTCGCCAAGCAAAAGGAGAGCAATTTCGCCAAATTACTTTGTGGTGGAATGGCTATTAGAAATGCCATATTTTGTGCGAGTACAAACTTGTCTAACTTCATTGGATATTTTCTTCTTGCTAGTTTTAAGGCACTCACGCAACTATTTTAACCGCTAAATTAAAATAACAGGACTTACGCTGCATTCCTTCTATTATTACACTATCTATAGTAGTGTGCAACCTAAGCACTCTGCAAGTAAAGTCTGTGCGTAAGTCCTAACCAATTTATATTACTACCTCACAATTCAATTTTTTTCTTCTAGATATCTAATTGTTACAGGTGTTTATCATACCCATCTTCGTGGAAAATTTTATCTGCATGAGAGTTGAGGTGGGGATTACAAGTGATAAACTCTTCAATGTCGTATTTGATTGTGTTGCAAATAGCATCAAGAGGCAAGTCGTTGGTATCGTAACCAAACGGGTTTTCTATTTCAAGACCAATTTCTTCAATCCCAAGTAACGTAAAAGTAATCAAACTAACAAATATGCCTGTCCCCCATCCCAAATCTTTAACTAGCTGAAAAGGCAATAACACGCAGTAAATTAATAACAGTTGCTTGAGGTGAATGGAATAAGCTAGGGGGAGGGGCGTTCTTAAAATGCGTTCGCAGTGTCCTACAGATTCCATCATACTTTTCACAGTAGTTTGCAGAAAAACTACATGACCGTAATGTAAGACAACGTTACCACGTTGATACTGCTGTTGTAGATAATCTGCTATCCAAAAGACTATCTGTAGCGGTGGATTGTGGATCGTTTTTAGCTGCAAATACTGAGATCGAGACATCAATTCTTCTAATTCGCTATTTACAGGTTCTGACCTAAGATACAATTTACACGCTACAGGGAAAGCAGCTACGAGGCGAATGACTGCAATTCTTTTGGCTCGATCTTCTGGTTCAATGTCGTTCATCATTGCCCCAATTTGCCAAACCATGTTACGGGCGTCGTTGGCTAAATTTCCCCATAACCTACGACCTTCCCAAAACCGTTCGTAAGCGGTATTAGTTCGGAAAACCAGTAATAAGCCTAAGACGATGCTGGGAATAATACTTCCCAAAATAGGTTGGGATACAGGGAGTTTGAAATAGTAAAGTACGGAAACAATAAAACTAAACAGACCAAACCCAATAACTCGTTGATAAATGGCTAAAATAACTGAGCCTCTGAACTGGAAAGCAAGTCTAAACCAGTTTTGAGTTTTTGTTTTCATAATTTCCAGAGTTTATTTTTAATACAACTATATTTCATTAAGTTTATTTGATGAGTCAACTAGATGATTAGTTGTATTTCCCGGATAATAAATTAATGATTATCGTCATCCCTAAAAGCACCGCTTGCGCCACGCAAGTAGTGGCGCAAGCTAACAGCCTTACTCTTGCATTCCTGCATACAGCAGTCGGACAAATAAGCGGACACCATCATCATTTTTCAATGTTGCATATGATGGAGCTTCACTGTTACCGATCGCGCGCAAATCCGAGAGCAGTTCGGGATGGAACTGGCAAGTAAACGAGCGTCGAATTTTCTTAGTTTCAAAATCTTTGTAGTTAATGCAGGTTGCTGAACATTCGGTAACTATTTCACCATCTTCCTCTGCTGTTGAACAAAGAACTTCAATGGCGTCGGGCAGTTGTATTAGCCAACTCAGAGAACTACCAGCGATGATGTGCCGATAGGGAACGATAGCGTCATGAATACTGCGGAAAGCCCAGTTGGCAAACAATATTGCTTCTTCGTTGACCTCATCCGAATGAAACATCGAAATTGATACTCTTGCTTCATATTGAATTGTTGTATCAATCACGCCTTCATGGCTGTCGGCTGTGACATCATGAGCATGAATAATTTCCCATGGAATACCTAAAGCATCGCCGTCGGGAGACTGATAAGGCAACAACACACGATCGCCAACTTCTTTTAATTCATTTCGCGTCACGGCAAAATGCTCGTCATTCCAGCCATTCGCAACCACTCGTCCATCACGCTTTTTGACTTGGAGTGTCTTGCCCATTGCTTCGATGCGCTGGCAGACTTCTTGCAAGGATCTGAGTGCTTTACTCTCCTTATCGCGTTCTAAAGATGTCATATCGAGGACTTGTTTGACTGCACGCCGGATGAGTCGGATGTGACATTCAGCAGCTAGTTGGTGTCCTACACAGATAAAGATGGCGGGGGCACTGGTGGGCGATCGCGAAATCAGCAATTTTTCCACTAATGCAAACATATCCTCTCGCGGACAGGCCGGACTTGTCCAGGTGGAGGCATCGTATGTTGATGGATCGCCACCTTCGACTACCACTGCATAACCAGAGTTAATTGCGGGAACAACTATTTCTGGATCGAGGACTCCGGTTGACCAAACAGGTAGTAATACTGAGTCCATATCGGCGACTTTTTGAGCAATGTAGGCGACATTTTTGGAAGCCCGAACATCTTCGCCAAGAGCGTTAAAGCCTACGTGTTCCCACGGTTCGATGATAGTAATACAGTTGCGTAACAAATTGGGATGCAACAGTAGAAACTCCAACTCTGACTGTGAATTAATCACTTTTTCTAAAGGCTTGGCGTGTCCCCACTCAAAAATGCCGTCGCTGGCAAATAGTTGTTTTTCTACCAAGGGGTCTTCTGAGGTTCTATCGGCTAAAAAACGACCTAACAAAATATGTGCTGATTCAAAATCCGATCGACCTTCATGCAAGTAGCCAGGAGTGAGTCGCCAATCGGTTGTGGTGGTTTGATTATTAAATTTGATAGCTTCTACCATTTTTTCTCTACACTTTGTAATCCGAAAGTAATAAGTTGATTAGTTTGATTATGTCTTTATTCCATGTTCTTGGGATTTTAACCAGTTAGTCAGAGCAATAGCTGTTGATGTAACAGCAGATCCCACCCTGGCCCGGAAAATTACAATCAGACAGGAATCTTGTGATCCCCGTGATAATAAACATTACCATAGTCGTCGAGGTTAAGGAAGTAATCGGTGGCGACTAAGCGCTTATCGTCTTCGGTTAGCTATATCAAATGCGCTCCAGCGTTGACCTCTAGGTTGCCGATGACTAATATTCCAACTATAGTATTTCTGGTCAAACGTGCGATTTTTGCCAGAGAGCGTTTCCTCGGTAGATGTAAATAAAAGGGTAGAGTTGGTTTTCGGTTGTGAAATTTCCTAGGTTTTGTGCCTTGACTACCCCTACCCTAAGCAAAGATATGATGGCTTATTGAGTCCAAGTTTAGATTTGAGCAACGTTAAGGTTAGCAACCAACCCATAGGTCACACTGCGAGAACTGTTTCACCGCGTTCCAAGTGCGGTACAATTTTGTCTTCGTAGAACTGGGCAGGGCGAGAGTAAACTAGGGCAATCTTTTCGCCAGCCGGAGGTGCTTTGTTCTGTGAATGCAACATTTCCTCGAACCCTTCGTAGCCCAGTGCTAGACGCAGCAAATTTAGGTTGCGACCCGCAAAAATGCCAAAGGATGTGAGGTCAACATCCAGAACTACTGCAAAAATGTTGCGTTCGTTACTGGTACTTTCACCGTGCCGAATAAAGTACACACGTCCTAGCTGTTCTGCATTGAATTCTTTTGGTGAAGCTGCAGAAGTTGTTGTGGCTGCATCCGGGAATTTACTTGTAACTTCGATCTATCCATTTTCGGTACTTTCTACCGGGTCATCTAAGTTTCTAGTGTTCATTATTTACTTTCAGTACGCCTTAAACAGGATTTAGATTCTTTTCCACGATTGAAGTTTCAGACTTTTAAGTCAGACGAGTTAACGACCAAAGCACTGTGCTACGAAAGCCTGGTCTTGAACCTTGCTGAGTATAGTCTGAGCCAAACTCCTCGGAGTGTAGCAACACTCACTAATTGCTCAGGAGCGATCGCACAACTGACAACATGAAAACTACCCAAATATTCAACGGATCAGGGGCAATATTTTTAGATAAAGAAAGCCCAGCTCGCTCTCCCTCTCCTACACCAACAGATTCTTGAGATGGGCACCAGCTTAAGGGTGAGTTTAGGGGATCGATCGTGCATCTAACTAATAAGTTTTGTGCAAAACCCGGCCTGTACTTGGAGAATTATCACTTTTGCACCTGCATGACAGCCAAAAAGATTATGCTAGAATCCATCAATACGCAGTCGTAGGTTGGGCACGGGCCGAGAAGAGCAATCTTCTTGCAGTCTAGGGGAGGTTGTAGGTCAGCCACCATTTGGGTCTTCCCAGTTGAAAGCCACCCTGCAACATGAGCCTGGAATCTGCAACCGCAGCCGAGTGCGGCAGATAGGTTGGGAGTGTCGCGCTAGAATAAGCAGTACGAGTTAACACTCGAACACAAACGCTCGTTGTGCGAGCGTGACCTCGAAACGGGCACATAGCAGCAGGTGATGGGAATAAATCATGTTTGAACGCTTCACAGAAAAAGCAATAAAAGTAATCATGTTGGCCCAGGAAGAAGCTCGCCGCCTGGGTCACAACTTCGTAGGGACAGAACAGATCCTCCTGGGTCTGATCGGAGAAGGAACCGGGGTTGCAGCTAAAGTCCTCAAATCAATGGGCGTCAACCTGAAAGACGCTCGGATTGAAGTGGAAAAAATCATCGGGCGCGGTTCCGGCTTCGTAGCAGTCGAAATTCCGTTCACCCCCCGCGCCAAGCGGGTTCTAGAACTATCCCTAGAAGAAGCTCGCCAACTCGGACACAACTACATCGGCACCGAACACCTGCTGCTGGGCCTGATCCGCGAAGGTGAAGGAGTAGCGGCTAGAGTCTTAGAAAATCTGGGAGTAGACTTGTCGAAAGTCCGTACCCAAGTTATTCGGATGCTGGGAGAAACCGCAGAAGTCGCAGCCACTGGCGGCGGCGCTCGCACCAAAACCCCAACCCTCGACGAATTTGGAGCCAACCTCACTCAAATGGCGGTCGATGGCAAACTAGACCCAGTAGTCGGACGCCAAAAAGAAATCGAACGGGTAATTCAAATCCTCGGTCGCCGCACCAAAAATAACCCGGTGCTAATTGGCGAACCCGGAGTCGGCAAAACCGCGATCGCCGAAGGCCTGGCCCAGCGCATCGCTAACAACGACATCCCAGACATCCTTGAAGAAAAGCGCGTCGTCACCCTCGACATCGGCTTGCTCGTCGCCGGTACCAAATACCGGGGCGAATTTGAAGAACGCCTCAAAAAAATCATGGACGAAATCCGCACGGCGGGTAACGTGATTTTGGTGATTGACGAAGTGCACACTTTGATCGGTGCAGGTGCTGCTGAAGGGGCGATCGACGCAGCGAACATCCTCAAGCCGGCTTTGGCAAGAGGCGAGCTCCAGTGCATCGGCGCCACCACCCTCGACGAGTACCGCAAGCACATCGAGCGCGACGCAGCCCTAGAACGGCGCTTCCAGCCCGTCATGGTCGGCGAACCCACCGTTGACGAGACGATCGAGATTCTCTTCGGCTTGCGAGAACGCTACGAACAGCACCACAAGCTGAAAATCTTGGATACAGCCCTCGAAGCAGCAGCCAAACTCTCTCACCGATACATCTCCGATCGCTTCCTCCCAGACAAAGCAATTGACTTGGTAGACGAAGCTGGTTCTAGAGTCCGCCTGATCAACTCCCAACTGCCCCCCGCAGCCAAAGAACTTGACAAAGAACTCCGCCAAGTCCTCAAAGATAAAGACGAAGCGGTTCGTTCTCAAGACTTTGACAAAGCAGGCGAATTGCGCGATCGGGAAATGACCATCAAAGCCGAAATTCGCGCTATTTCCCAAGCCAAAAAAACCGACTCGGCCCGCACAGGCGAAACCGACCCATCGCCAGTAGTCACCGAAGAAGATATCGCTCAAATCGTGGCAAGCTGGACGGGTGTACCGGTAAACAAACTGACCGAATCCGAATCCGAAAAGCTGCTGCACATGGAAGATACCTTGCACCAGCGCTTGATCGGTCAGGAAGAAGCAGTGAAAGCCGTTTCCCGCGCCATCCGCCGCGCTCGCGTCGGCTTGAAAAATCCCAACCGCCCGATCGCCAGTTTCATCTTCTCCGGGCCCACCGGCGTCGGCAAAACCGAACTCACCAAAGCCCTAGCCGGCTACTTCTTCGGTTCCGAAGACGCGATGATTCGGCTGGATATGTCGGAGTACATGGAACGGCACACCGTCTCCAAACTCATCGGTTCTCCTCCAGGCTACGTCGGCTACAACGAAGGCGGCCAACTCACAGAAGCAGTCCGCCGCCGTCCTTACACCGTCGTGCTGTTCGACGAAATCGAAAAAGCCCACCCCGATGTCTTCAATATGCTCCTGCAAATATTGGAAGACGGCCGCTTAACAGATGCCAAAGGTCGCACCGTAGACTTCAAAAATACGCTGCTGATTATGACCTCAAACATCGGTTCTAAGGTGATTGAAAAAGGCGGCGGCGGCCTCGGCTTCGAGTTCAGCGACAACCAAGCCGATGCTAATTACAACCGCATTCGTTCTTTGGTTAACGAAGAACTCAAAAACTACTTCCGCCCCGAATTCCTCAACCGACTCGACGAAATTATCGTCTTCCGTCAGTTGAACAAGGAAGAGGTCAAGGAAATCGCGGTCATAATGCTCAAAGAAGTGTTCGGTCGTTTGACAGAACAGGGAATCACCCTAGAAGTGACCGAAAAATTCAAAGAACGGCTGGTAGAAGAAGGCTACAACCCCAGCTACGGAGCTCGACCCCTGCGCCGCGCGATCATGCGCTTGCTGGAAGACAGTTTGGCTGAGGAAATCCTTTCTGGCCGCATCAAAGACGGCGACACCGCTGTTGTCGATGTGGGCGAGGACGGAATTGTTAAGGTGCTGCAAGGTCAAAAGCGGGAATTGCTGCCCCAAGGCGCTGAGTAAGATTGAGTAAGTGCGATCGCGAGTAAAGTTTGGAAATAACCCATCTCGCAGTCGCAAACAACTCAAAATCCTCACATAAAAAAGGTAGAGAATTTAAATTCTCTGCCTTTTTTATGAGTTAATATCAATCAAAGACTTATTGCATAAATCTTTGATTGATAGGGAAACCACAGATGCAACGCAGATGCTTTTCAAGATTGTTTGCGAATGCCTGCACTGCACGTCTAGTAATTAACAGTGACATACTTCAATGGTAAGCTGTACTGCATTTAAATTGTATATTTTGGGCGGGTTCGCGTGCCCAGCCCGCTCAGGGTTTGATTATTTTTTGAGATGCAATTTAAATGCTGAGCGAGCTTAATCAGATAATTAATGGCAACTATTTAGCGAGGACTTTCATGACATCTGAAAAAAATAAGTTGGGTACACAAGTAGCAGAAAATCCGCCTGAAAGCTGGTGGCAGAAAGCGTGGAAGTCGCAGCGAGAAAATCTTCAGATAGTGATTATTGCTTTGAGTTTAGCAATAGTAATTCGAGCCATGGTCGCCGAACCGCGCTACATACCCTCAGATTCTATGGTACCCACTTTGCACGTGGGCGATCGCGTCGTAGTCGAAAAAATCTCCTACTACCTCGAACCTCCAAAAACTGGCGACATCGTAGTATTTACTCCCCCGGAAAAGTTGCAAGAAGAAGGCTTTACCCAAGACCAAGCATTCATCAAGCGGATAATTGGCTTACCGGGTCAAACCGTCGCCGTTAAAAAAGGTTTAGTTTATCTCAACGACCAACCCCTCGTTGAAAAATATATTGCCGAACCTCCTAAATATCAGTGGGGACCTTTTCGCGTCCCAGAAAATGAATACTTTGTGATGGGAGACAACCGCAACAACAGCAACGACTCCAGCAGGTGGGGATTTTTACCTAAGCAGAACATCATTGGCCGCGCTGTAGTGCGGTTTTGGCCTCTAGAACGCATCGGGGAAGTTTGAAGTCAGTTGACAGTTGACTGTTGACAGTTGACTGTTGACTGTTGTCATCGCAAGCCCCATGCCCCATTTCCAATGCCCAATGCCCAACGCCCCATTCCCATGCGTAATCCTGTACGGAAATTTCTACTTATTCTTGTGCCTTAAGGGGTAGGGACTTCCTCCGGCAACTGATAAAATGGTACAAAAAGCACCGGGATTTCTCGCCTAGATCAAAATTAGTAGAATATTAAAAAATTAGGAAAGCTATGGGATTTTTTGATTCAGAAATTGTTCAGCAAGAAGCCAAGCTGTTGTTTGAAGACTATCAATCTCTCATCAAACTAGGTGGCAATTACGGGAAATTCGATCGCGAAGGCAAGAAAATGTTCATCGCTCAGATGGAATCAATGATGGAGCGCTACCGTATTTTTATGAAGCGCTTCGAGCTGTCTGAGGACTTCATGGCTCAGATGACTGTAGAGCAGTTAAAAACACAGCTCAATCAATTTGGCATCACGCCCCAGCAGATGTTCGATCAAATGAACTCAACGCTGGAGCGGATGAAATCTGAGCTGGAAAAACAGTCTTAGTGTCAGAAGGAAGAAGGAAGAAGGAAGAGGGAAGAAGGAAGAGGGAAGAAGGAAGAGGGAAGAAGGAAGAAAAAGAAAGTATTCCCAATGCCCAATGCCCAATGCCCAATGACTAATGACTGATAATTAAGGCCGCTCAAAAGATGAAGGAGGTTTGAAACTTTCTGCGGGAACACCTTCCAAAGCTTGGCTCATAAAATCACGCCAAACAGGGGCGACAATAGTACCACCAGTAGCACCGTAGCTCATCGGTCTATAATTGTCGTTGCCCATCCAAACAGCCACGGACAACTGCGGTACGTAACCCACAAACCAGATATCCCGTTCTGAAGAAGTTGTACCAGTTTTCCCAGCAGCCGGCCGCCCAAGTTGAGCCGCCCTTGCCGTTCCGCTGGTAATTACCCCTTGCAGGGCGCTGTTGACAGATGCCGCAGCCCAGGAATTGAGAACTAATTTGGGTTTAGGCGTATTGTCGAGCAAGACGTTGCCGCTGCTGTCAGTTACTTGCACGATAAACGTGGTGTCAGAATGCCAGCCGTTGTTGGCGAAGGTAGCAAAAGCTCCGGCCATTTCTAAAGGAGTGAGGTCAACGGCACCCAAGGGCAAAGAAACCACCGGTTCCATCGGACTTCTGATGCCGAGTACGCGGCAAATCTCAATCACTTTATTCAATCCGACTTCTTGGCCAAGCTTGACGGCGGGAATGTTCAGAGATACTTCCAAAGCTCTGCGGATGCTGACGGCACCGGAGAAGCCGCCACCGTAGTTTTGAGGGTAGTAGTAGCCGTCGCCGTCGCGGTAGCCGACAGGGGAGTCGTAGACAACTGAATCCGGGCCGTATTTGCCGCTAGCAAAGGCAGCGTAGTAGATAAAAGGTTTAAAAGAAGATCCGGGCTGGCGGCGTGCTTGAATGGCGCGGTTAAACTGACTCTTTTCGTAATCGACGCCGCCCACCATTGCTTTGACGAAGTGGGTGCGGGGATCGACGGCGGCTAGGGCAATTTGACCTTCGTCGCGATCGTAAAACAGCCCTTGGTAGTAAAGCCGAGTGTGCCACGCTTTGACTGTTTCTTCGGCTATGCGCTGCATTTTGAGGTCGATCGTGGTTTGAACGCGCATTCCTCCCTTAACCACGGCATCTCGCCCGAAACGCCTAGTCAGTTCCTGTACTACGGCTTGTGTTACGTAAGGAACTTGAGAGCCGCCAAAAGAGGTAATTTTGCCTAGCTTAATTTTTTCCCGGCGGGCCGCAGTCTCTTGGGCCGGCGTAATCCATTTAAGATCCTTCATGCGGTTTAAAACGATTTCCTGCCGCTCTTTTGCCAACTTGTAATTGACGAAAGGACTGAATTCTTCGGGGGCAGAAATTAAGCCGGCCAGCATCGCTGCTTCTGAAAGAGTCAAATTACTTGCTGACTTGTTGAAATAGCTTCGAGAGGCTGTCTCTACGCCGTACAAGTTGTGACCTAAGTAGATTTGATTCAGGTATAGTTGCAGAATTTGGTCTTTGTTGAGAATTTGCTCCAAGCGGATAGACATTACCGCTTCAGCTACCTTGCGACTAAATTTTGACTGGGGAGAAAGAAACAGGTTCTTGACTAGCTGCATAGTCATAGTCGAGCCGCCTTCCACGGTTCGACCTTTCTCTAGGTTGACTATGAGAGCTCGGGCTATCCCGCCGGGGTTGATGCCTTTGTGGGTGAAGAAGTTGCTATCTTCGATCGCCAGAACGGCTCGTTTCAGGTTCGGGGAGATTTGGTTAAGGGGTACGACATCCCGGTTGGCTTCGTCGTGGATGCTGGCTAGGGGCTTGCCGTTGATGTCGTAAATGTGGGTAGTTTCTGTGGGAGAGTAGGTTTGCAAGATCCGAACATCTGGCAAATTGCGGAAGCTGATCGCTAAGCCAACCAGTCCACCAGCGACTACGGAACTGGCAAGCATTGTCATGCTGAGTATGGTTCCGGCGGTCACTTTACTGACTGACTGAACAAACTCGAATACGGGGGCTGAGTTTTCCGTGTTATTGCGGACTGCGTTGGTTGACACGTGGATTTCACTTCCTCACTCGATTTGGGGTTTAAGACTTTTAATTTTAGATGCGAACCCTAGAGACTGTCAGCTAATGAAAGCCGGTCAGCTTTGGGATTATAGTAGCTTGATAGTTATGTTTTTATTCGTCAACCAGTGAGTGTAACTAATTCTGCTGCACTTTGGCAAAATATGATGGACGATCGCTCCCCGATGATAACTCCTAACCTTTCAGCGCTTTACCGCGGCGTCAGCGAGATTTTTCCAGATCGACCTGATTCTAGCAACCCTGACGAAAATTTAGCCCAACTGCTGGCAAAAGTCGATCGACCCTTGCGAGTCAAACTGGGAATTGACCCGACAGGGAGTGACATTCACTTGGGCCACAGCATTTGCGTCCGCAAGCTGCGCGCTTTTCAGGATGCCGGTCACACAGCCGTACTGCTGATCGGAGATTTTACCGCAAGAATTGGCGATCCGACAGGGAAATCCGAGATGCGAACCCAGTTGACGGCCGAACAAGTGGCGGAAAATGCCAAGACTTATTTAGACCAAGTGCGTCCGATTCTAGATTTTGACACACCAGGACGTTTGGAAATTCGCTATAACTCCGAGTGGTTGTCAAAATTGGACTTGGCGAAGGTTTTGGAACTGCTGGGAACCATGACGGTGCAGCAGATGCTCGCTAAAGAGGGATTTGATAATCGGATGCAGCAGGAGAATGCGATTTATCTGCATGAGTTTCTGTATCCACTCATGCAGGGTTACGACTCGGTGGCTTTGGAAGCGGATGTGGAGTTGGGGGGAACCGACCAAAAGTTTAATATTGCGGTGGGCAGAGATTTGCAGCGCCATTTTGGGATGAAACCGCAGTTTGGTTTGCTGATGCCGATTTTGATCGGGACTGACGGGGTGCAAAAGATGTCGAAATCTTTGGGCAATTATGTGGGTTTGTCGGAAGACCCGCTGACTATGTATTCTAAGTTGGAGAAAATTGCTGATAGTTCGATCGCCCAGTATTTTGAACTATTGACAGATTTGCCGCTTGATGAATTGCCAGAAAATCCGCGAGAAAAACAGAAACTTTTGGCTGTGGATGTGGTGCGCCAGTATCGGGGGAAGGAAGCGGCCGATCGCGCACAACAAGATGCAATGGCGCTGGTTAAAGGTGCTGCTGGACAAGCTGATGCAGTACCCGAGTTTTCTTTGGCAAACGTCCAGTTTCCGGCTAAGTTGTTTTATATTCTGAGTGCTAGCGGGCTTTGTAAAAGCAGCGGTGATGCCAGGAAGTTGATGCAAGGCGGCGGGGTGAAGTTGGAGGGCGATCGGGTTTCTGATGTTAACCTTACTTTTGAATCACCTGCTGATTTATGCGGTAAGGTTTTGCAGGTTGGCAAGAATAAGTTTGTTCGTTTGGTGTCTTGAATCTCTTTTTTAACCGCAGATGAATACTGAAGATGAACGCTGATAATCGAATTATTGTTGCTTTGGATGTTTCCAGTCAAGAAGAGGCGATCGCACTTCTGGACAAACTCCCGCAAGTATCTTTTTGGAAAGTGGGTTTGGAACTGTTTGTGAGCTCCGGGCCGGGGATTTTGGAAATTTTAAAACAGCGGGAAAAGCGGATTTTTCTCGATTTGAAGTTTCACGATATCCCGAATACTGTAGCTGGTGCTTGTCGGGCTGCTGCTAAGTATAATGTGGATTTATTGACTATCCATTCTACTTGTGGTAAAGATGCTTTGAAAGCGGCACAGTTGGCTTTGACTGAAGGGGCGGCGGCTGTGGATAAACCGAGTCCTAAGTTGATTGCAATTACTCTATTGACGAGTTTGAATTCGCGACAGTTGGCTTTTGAGTTGAAAATACCTTTGGAGTTGCCAGAATATGCTTTGCACATGGCATTGTTGGCTAAGGAAACGGGTTTAGCTGGGGCTGTTTGTTCTCCGCAAGAAGTGGAACAGTTAAGAATGAGTTGCGGGGATGATTTTCTGTTAGTTTGTCCCGGTGTGCGTCCAAAATGGGCTGAGGGAGGGGATCAAAAGCGATCGATGACTCCAAAGGCGGCTTTGAAAGCTGGTGCGGATTATCTGGTGATTGGGCGGCCGATTACTGCTGCAGACGATCCGGTGGCGGCTTTTGCGCGTATTTGTGAAGAGATTGAATAACAATATGAATGTTTTTTAAACCGCAGGTAAATACAGATGAACACAGAGAAAATTTCATCAGCGTTTATCTGTGTTTATCTGCTGATATCTGCGGTTGCAACTCCGACTTTGGCAGTTAATTTTGTGACCAATCATGCTAAGAGTATCAATGCAAGTCGGTATGGTTTGTTAGTGCGATCGCCCTGTCCCGCTAATTTAGAAACTTTGGTCGCTCGCCTGTTGCAAGATTTGCCGAGTTATGCTAATCGCGTAATTGTGCGATCGCACTTTTCTCCTAACAAAAACACACCGTCCGGTTACGCGCTGCCTCAAATAATTTTAGCGGGTCGCCCGGAGTTTGAACCGCTACCTTTAAATTTTGAAGATGCACTTCCTGAAAATGCCAGTCAAGTTTTCATTACTACTTTGGAACGGCAGTATCGCGGGGAAAAACCAGTCGAAATTCAGCAATATCATTGGCTGTTTTTAACTAAAACGGAGAACGGCTGGGAGTTGGCAAAAATCGTTTCTCGGTTTGGTAATGCGGCGAATATTCGTCCTTTATTAGGTCAAGATAGTGAAAGCGAAATTGCTGAAGCTATTCGTTTGTGGTTGCGCGATTGTCAGGCAAAAAATAAGTTGTCCCGCAACTAAATGGTATTTTTGGGCGGGCGAGACGCCCACCCCACATGAAATATTGTTTATTGTGGAACAGGCATCTTGCCTGTTCCTGATAGAAAATAATTTTATTGTGGAACAGGCAAGATGCCTGTTCCTGACAGAGGTATAAGAAAATCCACGAATTTTCGGTTGAGCGATTTACCGTGGGGGCGGGTTTACGAGATTATCGGTTTTAGGCAATTATTGTTCGTGAAACCCGCCCATACAAAGCACAAACAAAAAAATATTAGAATGGCTATTTTAATTCATCCAATTTAGCCTTAATAGTTTGCATATCTTGCCACATATACCATTTCGGAGTCTCGGGTTCTCGGGAGGGGTTTCGCAGCAAGTAAGATGGGTGGAAAATTGGCATACACAAACGATTTTCCCATTCAATCCATTGACCTCTGATTTTACTAATGGGCCGCTTGTCGCTTAGCAAACCTTTGAGGGCTGTTGCACCGGTTAATAAAATAATTTTGGGGTCTAAGATGCGAATTTGTTCGAGCAAGTATGGTTTGCAAGCTTCGATTTCTTTTGCTGTCGGAGGGCGGTTGTTGGGAGGGCGACATTTGATGACGTTGGCAATGAATACGTCGGTTTCTGCACTCAATCCCACGGATTCTAAAATCTTATCTAACAGTTTGCCCGATCGCCCGACGAAGGGCAATCCCGTTTCATCTTCGTTTTGTCCGGGCGCTTCTCCTACAATCAAAATTGAGGCTTGAGGATTGCCGCGCCCGATGACAGCGTGAGTGCGCGTATTGCCCAATTCGCAGCGGTAGCAGCGGTTGCAGTGCTCGCCGATTTGTTCCATATTTTGATAAGTGCCGGGAGGGATGGGAATTTTGGCATTTGCTGGTATTGAGTCTGTTTGAAAAGTGGCACTTTGATTGTTGTCAAAAAGGCTGAGTTGCAAGTCGCTGGACATACATTTTACAATTAGGGAGAGATTTTGGAGTCTAGAGTTTATAGTTTAGATCGGGTTTGGTGATTTGAGATTGGCTAGATGCTGGTATGGGATGCTGTCGATTCCCTACGGGATAGCTACGCTTCACGCACAATCTCCAATTAACACTGGCACAATCTCCAATTTTTTGGTTGAGCTCGTACAGGCAAAAATATGTTCTCTAACCCGTTTTTTGACGATCGCGCCGATGCAGGCGAAAAACTGGCCGAGGCAGTTGTGGGCGAGCTCGGCAAGTTGAATTTAACGGCACAGAAGGCGGTGAAACCGATTGTTTACGCCTTGCCGCGTGGGGGTTTGCCCGTTGCTGTGCCGATTGCGCGTCGCTTGGGCTGTCCTTTGGATGTGGTTGTCGCCAAGAAAATTACTCGCCCAGATAATTTAGAATTGGCGATCGGGGCTGCAACGGCTGACGGTCACGTCCTCTGGGAAAAGCAAAAGCTGCTGAATTGGCGCTTGCAAAAATCCGCCCTGCCCCGGGCTCAAAATAATGCTCAATCTCTGCTGGCAGATTTGTCTCCGGGGCGCCCAAATATCAGCGCGGCGGGGGCTTTGGCGATTTTGGTAGATGACGGCATTGCTACGGGGATGACGATGGCTGTGGCGGCTAAGGCTTTGGAGTCGCAGCAACCGATGGCTTTGTGGATTTGCGCGCCTGTCGCCCCGGCAGATTTGATGGGATTTTTGGCCCAGATGGGCGATAAGTTGATCGTTCTGGAGACTCCTCACCCTTTTTACAGTGTCAGTCGCTTTTATGGGCAATTTCCGCAGGTTGAGACTGCGGAGGCTTTAAGGTGTTTGCAGCAACAAACTGAATGGCGATCGTAGGTTAAGCTAGAAGGCTAAATCTAAAAGCTCGATCGCTAAAACATGAGACCTTGGCAATATTGGTTGGACACTTTGATTCTGTCTACTCAGCACAATCCGCCTCGCTTTGTTGAGCTGGTAATGTTAACTTTGGCGATGATTTTGCTCGGGCTGTGGAGTGTAACATTGCAGTGGCAGTATTTAACGCTGTCTCTGAGTTATATAATTGGTTCGTCTTTTTCAATTTTGGTGCGGGAATCCCTCGGCCCACGGCCTCAATTTCAACTAACTCACCTGACAGCATTGCTGTTATTAATCATCAGTTTTTATAGTTTTGCTGAACTGATTAGATAGTTAAGGCTGTTTTGATTTGTAGACGCGGGTTTGACAATGTGATTGCGAAGGTGGTGAAGCAATTGCATAACTTATATAGCAATCCTCAGCGGGTTGTGAACTAGATGTTTTTTTGAACGAACCGCGAAGACGCGAAGGACGCGAAGGAAAGATCGAGGGTTCACAAATCATTAGCCATCATCCTACATTCTAATGGGATTGATGTAAAATTATGCGGTTCCCGGCAGGATCGAAGGCATAGATTTCTAGACCGTGAGAAGCTTTGATAATTTCTCCGTTGGGCGGATAACCTAAAGCCCAAATTCTGGCGATCGCAGTTTCGATATCGCTGACTTCCAAACACAAACTGATGCCTGTTTTGGCTCGATTTGCAAATTCCGATTTGTGGGAATCTTTTGGTTTGAATATGCCGAGTCTTAAGCCGGGGAGTTGAAATTCAGCATAGGTATTGGGAATATAAGGGTTTGGTTCTATGTCGAGAAATTTGGTGTAAAATTTAACGAGAACTTCCTTATCAAGGTCGGCTAAAGTCACTAGGGCGGCGCTGTATTGGAAACTCATATAAATTGGTAATGGCGAATTGGTAATGGAAAATTGATAATATTATAACTTTCTATCTATTTAAAATCCTCCAATTCGTCCGACTATTTCGATTTTACCTTGTCGATCGCTTTTGATAATCACAGCTTCGCCACTTTGCGGTACAATATCAGTAATCGCGGTAATATTTACTTGATGAGTTACCATAATAACCGCGCCTTTAGTGTTGCGGTTGTCAACAATTAATTTGCGGATTGTCGCTGTTTGTCTGGCTTCTGTGCTGCTGTCGCTAAAGAACGAGTTCAGCGCTGGGAACGGTTCGACTTTGCCTATATTTATCAGTTTTGCTGTTTCCAAACACCTACACCACTGACTGGATAAAACTCTGGCAACTTTGATGTTGCGGTTGCGAAATTCTGCTCCCATTTGCTTGGCTTGGGTTCTTCCCTGTGCTGATAAATTGCGCTGGGTGGAACAGTCACCCAACTTAAAGTTAGCAGGATCTCCCGTACCTGGGGCGATCGCGTGTCGCATTGCTACCACCAACCCCGTCTCCCCCCGCTGCAACAATTGCCACCCTGCTTGAGTTTGCGCGTTAGTTGCTGCGTCAGAACTTGCCGTTGCAATCATTAAGCCGATCGACAATACTAAAGCTAGCGATCCGAAAAACCATTTCCAGTTGAGGTCAATCCGCGCAGCCATTGTTCCAGAACTTAGAAATTATCTTATCATATTATAATACAACAAATATTGCTCTATGGAACTCACCAATTTTATTGCTCTGTCTGTCATTATTGCCCTCGTGCTGGGGATTGGGTTGGGAACAATGACTTGGGCTTACTTCGGCAAGGGCAGCATTTCTGTACTCTTTAAAGAACCAATTTTAACTTACCCAGAATTTCCCGATACCGACAGCGGCAGTAAAGCTTCCGTTTATTTTCAACAAGGAATTGAGGCTTATCAGTCAGGAAAGTACCGCAAAGCAAAAGATAAATTTACCAGCGCTTTAGAAAAAGTTTCAACTTTAGCAGAAGCTTACCACAATCGCGGCTTAGCTTGTGCAAATTTGCGATCGGATGAGGAGGCCGTTGCAGATTTGATCCGTGCCAGCGAATTATACCAACAGCAGGGGGCTGGATTTGCCCTCGACACGATTAAACAAAATCTGGCAGCCTTGAAGCAGCGCAAATTAGAACGAGAAAAACAAAAAGCAGTAGCGACCTAAATGATTAGCTTGGACCCGTGGAACTCAACCAAACCCTAGAGTTGGGGTCGTAAAAACCCGGTTTATTTAATGCTTGAGAGAAACCGGGTTTGTTGACCGAATTATTATTAAAGTGGCAAACCAAAATTTAACATTCTCCCGAGTCCCTAAATTTTTCTGGCATCTTCTATTTGGTTGATTTTAGAAATCATCATTTCTCGGCTTGAGGCCACAACTCGATAGTTAGTAATGGGATCGTAAGCTTCCCATTCTTGAGTCACTTCGCTGTCTTGCCACAAAAACCATTCCCGATAAATTTCGCCGTCATCAATGTCGCCGCACAAGGGAAGCCAATCATCTCCTCCCAGGCTCTCGAAATCTCCTCCTACTAAGTCAATCCAAGCTGCAAGGATACAAGAGTCAATAACATTATTATTAACAGTGACTGCGTTAGAGTAAAGAGAAGTTTCTGGAAAACAAAGTGTGGATTTCATAAGCTGTACCTGAATGTTATGTTATTAATTTATAAAAAAATCCTCTAGGTCAGTGACAGCAGAATGCCACTATCCTAACCTCCACAGTTCCCACCTCGAAAAACCTTGACACCCAAAGCGCTCAAATGCCTCTGCTGTATGACTTGAGACCGCTTTGAGTCAAGTCGCTAGACAGGCTAAATACAGCCACTTTGCCAAGTGGCATACAAGAAAGCCCGATCGACCAAATATGGCTGGCCAAGGATCTCGCGCATTGGGGAGCGAAGACAGTGCAACTGGTAATTCTATACTGGGTAAGTTGGCAACTTTCAGTACAGTTTTTGTGATAAAATTAGCAGTAAGCGGACTTTCGTACCGACAGCCTGGTTTGGTCAAAAGCTTTGCAACGAGCTTTCCAATCGTGGTGCGATCGCCAGTTTTGATTTATTGTTAATTTTGCCAAGTCCCGATCGACTGTTAGGGAAAAAAATTTATGCAAGCAACCAACCAAGAAAGAGTTATCGATCTGACAATCCACTATACCAACGGCAAACAGCAACACTTCCAGTTCATTGCGCCAGAGGGAACAGTAGGAGAGCAAGCAACTTTAGGCACTCGCCTGCACAAAATGTTGACTGCAGACCCGATAATTCTCGAATTGGCAGATAAACTGGTAGTTATCCCAGTTCACAACATACAAAGTATTGAAATATCGCCGGTTCCTCCCAAATTGCCAGAGGGTGTCATTCACCCAATGCGAGAAATCAAGAAATAGTTAAGGTGTTCCGCATCTAAATTCAACTGAAAAGGCGGGTTGAATACCCATGTCATGCAGAGTTGGAAGAAGCATAAATGTACCAATTAAAGGCGCAACAAGTTATTACAAATAACGAGGAAAAAATGTTGCTGACCGTGAAACCTGTTCCGAAAAAAATGCAACTGTAGACAACCTCCAAGCCCTTATAGCATCACTCATTCCCCATCTAAAATATAAAATATAAAATATAAAATATAAAATAGTATGACGATATATCTCACATGAGTGAGGGGAATAATTGCAGCTTTTACAGACTTTAACTTACCAGAAAAAATGCTAGAGCTCCACTGTCACACTACTTATTCCGACGGCACTCTCACCCCTGCCGAACTCGTAGCCGCGGCCGCGTCCTCGGGGGTTCGGGCCTTGGCTCTCACCGATCACGATACGATGTCGGGTTGGGATGAAGCCTTCGCCGCCGCTGCTTTGCACGGTATCGAAATAGTCCCCGGACTTGAACTCAGCACCGTTCACAACGGCCGATCGCTGCACATTTTAGGTTTTTATCCCGATGCAAATAAGTTGCGAGTTCCTTTGAACGATCGCCTGGAAGGACGGTTTCGCCGATCGCAGGAAATGGTCGAAAAATTAGCAGCAATGGGATACGCGATCGAACTGCCAAAAACATCCCCAGGAATGGCACCGGGACGGCCTCATATTGCCTCTGCGCTGGTAAAAGCAGGTCACGCGAAATCATCGCGGGAAGCATTCGATCGCTGGCTGGGAGATGACGGCCCGGCTTATGTTCATTACGAGAAATTCTCGATCGTCGAAGGCATTGATTTACTGAAGAGTTGTGGCGCAGTACCAGTTTGGGCTCACCCTTATTTATTTCGCGGCGGCGCTGTTGAGGAAGTCTTAAAAGAATTAGTAGATGCTGGTTTAATGGGAGTTGAAGTATACCATCCCAGCCACAGTTCCAGCCAAATCCAAAAGTTGAAAGATTTGTGTCTTCATTACGGTTTGCTGGCAACTGGTGGCAGCGATTATCACGGCCCCGACCCGGAAAGGAAAGCAGCAGATAGCACCCAATTAAATATGCTGCATTTGCCGTTAGAATTGCTCGAACCCATTAAAGTTGCTGCGGCGAGTTTGAAATAGTTTTTTAGGGCGAATATTGCTGACATATACATTTGTAAAAAAAAGGAATCCTTCGCTTTTTGAGGGAGGAATTTGCACGCAGTAAGTCTTCAGAAGAAGACCGAGGTCAAGCAGAATATAAATTAATATGAAGTTAAAGGCAATTGCAGGGGAGTTGATTTTACAATGTTACTAAAGGAACTTGCCAAACGGAGCTTATTATGAGTACAGAAGACAGAGCGAAGGCGATCGGCAAAAATTTAGAAGGCAAAGCTCAGGAAATTTTCGGTAATATCACCGGCAACAGAAAAGACCAGGTTGAAGGCAAAGCCAAACAAGCCGAAGCTGCCGCCCGCCACGCAGCAGAAGATGCTAAAAATGCGGTGAGAAATCTGGCAGATAAAGCCAAAAGGTCGATCGACAAATTGTAGAAACCGCGCTATACCAAATCCGCGCTAATAGAATTCGTTTCATATCAAATCCTTTGCTATCCATAGGGTTTGATATGATTTATTTTTGGAATGTGCATAAACTGGGTGACTCCTGCGATATCTCTTCAAAAGCGCAGTGGACAAGTCCCTATAATTGTTAATTTTACACCGGATTAATTTCGTAGTAAGGACTTCAGTCCTTATCCCATTGCCTTTACGAAAAATTTTTGCTCAATTCTGCATAAAGTCGCCAAAACCTGCGATATCAGAGTATCAACACGCAAAAACTGGACTATGACGAGACATGATACCCCCGTCGAACCCTTAGCAGGTTTAGTTCCTGTAGCCGCAAGTTTCAACTTGTTGCTTCCACCCACGGGTTGGGAACTCAAACCGATTTCCTTGACTTTGTTATTGCTGGCAGGTTACAGCGCTATTTTCCCTGGGAGAACCGAATTATCTCGATGTCATCCGAACCTGCCTGTGAACACCGACGAACAGTTACGCCAACTTCTACAACTCTTGAAAGGCTCGCAAGAGGGTAGTAAGGAACAAGAAAGACTCAAAAATCAATTGTGCCAACTCATTCCCCATTTGCCCGGAATTCGCAAGCATCCTTATCCTAATATTGATTTAGAGGAAATGATGCAGGAAGCTTATTGCGGTTTTCTCAAAACGCTTTCGGCATTTTTGAGGGGAATTGACCTCGACAATCTCGCTGCTGATGTGTTGCGAACCCGAGTGGTTCAGCGGTTCAATAAAACTCTCAAGAACAAAGTCTATGAGCAATATCGCCGGATGCAGCAACAGATTTTTAGTGTTAGTTTTGATGCTCCGATTACGAGCAACCGAGGTGAAAAATTTGAGGCTCAAGAACCGATAGACCATACCACGAAAAATGGAATTGAGCAACTCATCGAGAGAGAACAAGCTCAAAATAAGCAGCGCATCGGCCGCAAACTATGGCAGTGTATTGAAGACGATCCGATGGGAGAACTGCGAAACAGTTATCCCAATGAAAAAATAGATAAGAAGAAGCCAAATAATCCCGAAAATCGCCGCCCTCGACCGGATGCCAATTCTCACGTACTCGCACTGCGATTGCTGTTGCAAGACCCTCCAGATAAATTGTCTAAAATTGCCAGAGAGTTAAACATTGACTATCAAACTCTCAACTCTCACTGGAAAAGAACAGGTTTGGCTCTCGTCAAAGAGATTGCACTTAAGTTTGGATATCAACCCGAGGAATAATGGTGAATAGCAGAGATACTTATTTGTTAGAAATTCCTCTGGAGCAAACTGCCCGCAATTTGGCTCTGCAATTTGCTTCAGAGCAAGCTAATCCGCAAAAAGGCAAGCGGGTTTATTTCAATACCCTGGCGGTTTGGGCGGTTAACTATTTCTTGGAATGGATGGAAATGGAAACCGATATTGATGGCGGTGATAGTTGGAATCCAGCAATGCGGGCGGTTGTGGATGTGGGCGATTTGGTTTTGCCGGGGATTGGCAAGATAGAATGCTGTCCGGTTCAGCTCGGAGAATCGGCGATTTCTCTGCCGGAAGTGCGGGAAAATCGCATTGCTTATATCGCTGTTCAGTTTGCCGAACCTTTCGATAAGGTGAAACTTTTGGGCTTTATTCCGGCTGTGGAAATTCTGGATGAAACTGAAGAAATTTCTCTAACTAATCTCAAACCAGTTGAGGAATTGTGGGATTATTTGGATCGGATTGAGTTGGCAATTCCGCTGTTGCAAGGTGAAATTGAAGAGTTGCTATCTGATTTGGGAGAAGATGACCCCGTACAAGCACAAGTTCGGGAGAGTTTGCAAAACAAATCTATTTCTGAAATAGTGGCAATTTTGAATAAAGTTTTGCACAGTAGTGAGAAATCTGACTGGGGATATGAAGGGGGGAAGGCTTTAGCGGGAAGTGGTTCTAGCAGTGGAGGTTTGGGAAATAGAGATATATCTTTCTCTCCTGATAAATCTTCACCTGTTGAGAAAGCTTCAGATATTGAGGAGGATGTGAAAGCGGAACTGAATCTGATTGCTGAAGATTTGTTGGAGAAGTTAGCTGAGATTTGGGGAGATGGTGATGATTTTGCCTTGTCATAAATCGGCAATCTCCCAGAAATCTGGATAAATTTCCATGACTTGTAGGGGCGGGTTCACTAACCATATCTGATAAAAATCAACAATCTAAAAAACCCGCCCCGTCCCCGCCATCAATACGAAAAAACAATTAAAATATTGCGTTTTTGGGTTTTTTGCATGGGGTGGGGGCGGGTTTTCCAGATTGTTTGTTGTTGGCGATTATGGTTGGTGAACCCGCCCCTACACAATGGGAAGGATGTACATGAGATTTATTGTTGGGTGGGGGCGGGTTTTTGAGTTTGTTTGTTTTTGGCGCTGATGGTGGGTGAACCCGCCCCTACAACATTCCAAAGACAAATATCTAGAATTTTTCAGGAATTTGCATAATTATCCCCCAAATTGCCGATAGATATATATACAGAATAAAGGGAAACTCTAATGGACGAACAACGCATCGCCGCCTATCTCCAACTGATTCAAGCCCTGGTTGAGTGCCCTAGGGGTGAAGAGGATAATATTCTCAACGCCAATCTAGAGTTAGTTGATGCCAATTTTGTGCAAGTCATTGAAGCGGTAGCGGCTAATATGGCAGTAGAGGGAAACTCAAATGCAGCAGCTTGGTTACAAAATCTAGCGGCAAATTTGGCAAATCATGTCAGCATTACAGCAACTCCTGAAGAGTATTTATCTTTCTTGATAGAGGTGTTGCAAGCAACGTCAGACAGTGGCGGAGAACCTCAAGTCGTATATCCTATTTTACAGCAAAATTTCGACAAATTGGATTTAAAATTTGCTCAAGGTTTACAAGTTTGGGCTACATCAGAATTCACAAAAATTACATCAGAAGACGCTGCATCCCTCGCAGAAGTTATTGTCATTTTTAGCAACTTAATTAATCAGTTTCCTCTGGGGCGGCGGGCATGGAATTTAGAAATAGGTATTGCTTGTTATAGCGCAGCATCAGAAGTCTATACCCGCGAGGATTATCCCGAACACTGGGCAACGGTTCAAAATAATTTGGGGCTTGCCTATAGTAAGAGAATAGAAGGAGTCAGGGCAGAGAATATTGAAGGGGCGATTGCCTGTTATCGGGAAGCATCAGAAGTCTATACGTGCGAGGATTATCCCCAAAATTGGGCAGGGACTCAAAACAATTTGGGGATTGCCTATAATGACAGAATAGAAGGAGTCAGGGCGGCGAATATTGAAGATGCGATCGCCTGTTATCTGCTAGCTTTAGATGTCTATACCCGCGAGGATTATCCCGAACAATGGGCAATGACTCAAAACAATTTGGGGAATGCCTATAGTGACAGAATAGAAGGAGTCAGGGCAGAGAATATTGAAGATGCGATCGCCTGTTATCGGAAAGCATCAGAAGTCTATACCCGCGAGGATTATCCCGAACAATGGGCATTGACTCAAAACAATTTGGGTACTGCCTATGGTGACAGAATAGAAGGAGTCAGGGCGGCGAATATAGAAGAGGCGATCGCCTATTATCGGGAAGCATTAAAAGTCCGTACCCCTGAGAATTATCCTGAAAAATGGGCAATGACTCAAAACAATTTGGGGAATGCCTATAGTGAGAGAAGAGAAGGAGTCAGGGCGGCGAATATAGAAGAGGCGATCGCTTGTTATCGGGAAGCCTTAAAAGTCCGTACCCGCGAGGCTTATCCCGAAGATTGGGCAGGGACTCAAAACAATTTGGGGACTGCCTATAGTGAGAGAAGAGAAGGAGTCAGGGCGGCGAATATAGAAGAGGCGATCGCTTGTTATCGGGAGGCATTAAAAGTCGCTACCCGCGAAAATTATCCCGAATATTGGGCAATGACTCAAAACAATTTGGGTCTTACCTATAGTGATAGAATAGAAGGAGTCAAAGCGGCGAATATAGAAGAGGCGATCGCCTGTTTCCGCTTAGTATTAGAAATTCGCACTCCTACTACTTTCCCTTTATACTGCTTGCAATCAGGTAGAAACCTCGGCAATACCGCTTTCGCTGCTGGTTTTTGGGATATCGCCCTGGAAGGATTCGAGAAAGCAATTCAAGCAGTAGAAAAAAGCAGAAGTGGGGCAACTTCCGACGATATCCGCCAGCAGATTTTAGCTGAATCTATAGGTGTTTACGAAAAGGCAATTCAAGCTTGCGTCAACAGCAACCAACTGGAAAAAGCCATAGAATACTGCGACAGAACCCGGGCTCAGCGCTTAGTCGATTTAATGCACAGCAATGACTTGTATGCTAGCGCCAAAATTCCGCCCGCAGTGCAAAAGTATTTGCAGGAATTTGAGGCGAAGCAGCGGGAAATTGACGCAGAAGTTGAACAACTCCGCAAACCTTCTGAAGGCAATAAAGAATTAGCCGATGTGGGGAGTCAGTGGCGCAGTCGGGCAGAGTTATTTGCTTACACGGAGAAGATTGAACAATTGGAAGGGGAGAAACAGCAAATCTGGGAAAATATTCGCAGTTTAGATCCAGTTTTAGCTGGACAAGTTCAAGTCGATCCGATGCAGTTTGCGGCGATGCAGAAACTCATTGACAATTCGCAGACGGCGATTCTCTGTTTTTACACGACGGATGATGACACTCATGTTTTTGTGATTTACAAGGATAAAGCGCCGCAGATTCACACTTGTCAGGGAGAGGGTTGGGGAAATTTTCAGAAGTGGATTTGCGAGAGTTGGTTGTCGCCTTATTTGCAGGATCGGAAAATTTGGCAACAGGGGATGGGTGAGTTTTTGTCTCAGTTGTCGCAGCGGTTGAAAGTTGATGAGTTGATTGGTAATTGTTTGGAGGGAATTGAGGAATTGATTGTGATTCCGCATCTATTTTTGCATCAAATTCCGCTGGCGGCATTGCCGATAGAACCCCCCCAACCCCCCCTTGCTAAGGGGGGACCGGGGGGGGTTCTTAGCGATTATTTCCTGATTCGTTACGTTCCCAGTTGCAGAATTTTGGAGTATTGCAGTAAAGACGAAACCATCGAATCGCCCAAATACGGAATTGTGGAAAATGCCACTGATGATTTGTACTTCACTCCTTTTGAGTGCGAACAAATTGCCGAAATTGTGACCCAACCTGAGCGCTTAAAAGGAAGTCAAGAAGCAACAGTCGCAGCCTATCGAAACCTCGCCCAAAATGTGAATGTAATCCACTCCAGCCACCACGCTGTCTCGCGTTTGGACAATCCTTTAGAATCAGGCTTGTTTTTAGGAGACGGGACTATCACGTTAGGGGAATTGATGACACCTGGTTGGCGCTTGCCGCAGTTATCCGATGTGTTTATGTCCTGCTGCGAAACTAATTTAGGAGGGACGGAAATTACCGATAATCTTCTTAGTTTGGGAACGGGGTTTTTGTGTGCGGGAGCTCGGAGTGTGGTCAGCACTTTGTGGGCGGTGGATGATTTTGCTACTTCGCTGTTTTCGATTTTTTACTATCAGTATCGTCGGGAAGGTTTGAGTCGTCCAGAGGCTTTGCGACGGGCACAGGTGAGGTTGCGGACGATTTCGGGGGCGGAGTTGCAGGGGCTTTATCAACCGCAAATCGAGCCGTTGCTTCAGAGAATTATTGGGGATTTAAAGTCAAAATTGGCTGTGGTTCAAAAGGAAAAACAAAAGTTAAAATTGCGGCATAAACCATACAAGAGGGGGACGGATGAGTTTAAGGAGTTTGATAAGAAGTTGAAGGAAATAGTGAAGCAGGAGAATCAGATTCAGGAACGGAAGAAAGGATATGAAAGTTTGGCAAAAAATCTTTACACTATGTCAAATCCTTTTGATGATTTGATTTATTGGTCGGGGTTTATTTCTCAGGGTTTGCATTGATTTGTGGTGTTTGATGGTGTTAACAAACACGTCTGACACACATTCCGGCGGGGATTGAAATCCCCGCCTCATAGCGCAAGTCCTCTAAAGAGGACTCATGAATTTAACAGTCCTCTTCAGAGGACTTTCGCTATGAGACAGGGAATTAATTCCCTGTCGGACTTTCGGTTTCACCTGCTATTTCACCTACATTTATCCGCCTTAATCCGAGTTTACCTCCGGTTAAAACTCCGGTTCCGCAGCTAAAAGCTCGATCGACAAATCCATCTGTTCCTTCCCCCGCGCCAAAAAGCTTTCGCACTCCTGCAAACACTCGACAGCCACCGCAAACTGCTCAAAAACCTCTTCTAGAGGCAATTCTCCCGATTCCACCCGATCGATAATTGCTTCAATTCGATCGACCGTTTCCTCATAATTCCAGTCAGACTGGCGCAACTGCGAATCAATCATAACTTTTCTTCCGCATCCAATACTTCTACAATCTTAACTTTCAGCAGGCCCCGACTCAACCTCACAGTCAATTCCTCTCCCAATTCCAAACCCTCAGTTGTGCGGACGATCGTACCGTCACTTTGGATTACCGCCGCATAACCCCTTTGCAATACCGCCGCCGGATTCAGTGCGGATAACTTTTCTTGCAATACCTCCAGTTTACCAGTTGCTTGCCGCAAAGTTCGGGATGTCGCAGGCAAACGTTTTAATCGATTTTGTAACAGTTGCAAATGCTCTTCTTCTGTCTGAAATCTTGCCCGCACAGCGTTTGCTAAATTGACCATTCGCTGCTTGTGTTCAAAGTAAAGATCTGCTAAAATTGGTATAGCTTGAGCTGCCGCTGCAGTGGGAGTGTGGGCTCGTTTATCTGCTACTAAATCGGCGAGCGATTCATCTCTTTCGTGCCCGATACCTGTAATAATTGGAATCGCACAATTCGCGATCGCCCTGACAACTCTCTCATCATTAAAACAAGCCAAATCTTCCGCAGAACCGCCGCCGCGCCCTAAAATGATCACATCAGCCCTACCGTCCAATTCTACGCGGGCGATCGCCCTAGCAATCGCAGCAGCAGCCAATTCTCCCTGCACTCCTGTCGGCGACAGCAACACCCGCAAACCCGGATATCTTTGGGCTAGAGTGCGCTGAATGTCTCCCCAAGCAGCGCCAGTATCGGATGTCACCACGGCCACAATTTGCGGGTGTGCGGGAATCGGGCGCTTTCTGGCGGGATCGAAGAAACCCTCCGCATCCAAGCGCGATCGCAATTGCTGCAACCGCAAAGCCTGCAATCCTGCCCCAGCCGGTAGGGATTGCACAACAGTCAACTGGTACTCGCCGCGATTTTTGTAAACCCGGATGCTTCCCAAAACCAGCAACTGTTCCCCTTTTGCGGGCATTTGCACCAATTTTTGCCGCTGAGAATTCCACACCACGCAGCGAATAGCAGCGCTTTTGTCGGTGTCGCACAGAGTGAAAAAGCAGCCGCTGGGGTGGTGCGAAACGTTCGACACCTCGCCTGTCAGCCAAATTGATTGTAGGTTGCGATCGCCCTCCAACAACTCTTGCAGGTATGATGTTAGTCCGGCAACAGATAAAGCTGTATCGGGAAGAATTGAAGTCATCCAATTTTAGATTTTAGATTTTAGATTTTAGATTTTAGATTTAGGCTACTATCAATGCTTCGGACAGTGTGCGATTGCCAAGGGTAAAATAAGCGTTTCAGGGCGAGTGCAGAATCCACTTGCTAACGGAAAATCAAGGGTTTCCGAGTAGGATCTCAAAATAGTCCGGACTATTGTAGTATATCTAAGGTAATTTATTTGTAGGCTTAGCGGGCAATCGTAAATTTAACTGCAAACAAACTAATGATATCAGATACAATGACTTCGATGAATGTGCTGCGCCAAGAGGCTGCGGCGATCGGTATTACTGAGGCCGAAGCCCGAAAATATGGCGACCTCCGACATAAAAGAACTTGGTCTTTGGCGATCGAACATCACCTCTCACTGCAAGATTTTGCCGATCGCATAGAACAATCCTTTACAACTTCCGAACCAGATTCCTCCAGCGCACTCAACCACTCTCAGACTGCGGAGTCGAAAGACTATGGTATTCCGCTAACTGCGAACCTAGGCGAATCTAGAGTAACCAGGGACAACCAAACAGCCTCTCTTGCTTCGCCACAACAGCAAGCAGTAGCAATCGGGCGATCGCACGGTAATTCCGACCACCGCAGCAACCAAAACCGAGGTTTTAAACAAGTAGTTCAAAATCATATTAAAGCATTAACAATTGCATCCGCCTCCCGCACAAATCTGCCTCATTCACAACTGGGCAATTGGGTTTGTCCTGAGTGTGGGCCGGAGGGCGAATTGGGCTGTCACCTTTGCGCCGGAGAAGGCAATGTAGGGGATATTGCAGCTATTGGGTGGACGCTAGCTTATATGGAAATGTTGGGTTGTTCTCCTCGCGAAATCGAACCGATACGGAAATTTCCGCCTTCCTTAAATATTCTGGAATTGAATTTAAAAGTTTGTGTTGCTATCAAACAAAGTAGCGAAGTTTTAGCCAGGACGGAGAAATGGGTAATTAGTCATTAGTTACCTGAAAGCTCAACCAAATTAAGTATTGATTCTAGCTTTTTCAAAGCAACTTCCAAATCGTCATTAACAACTTGGGAATCAAATTCCCCCGCCGCTTCAATTTCCTCTTTAGCACGCAGCAACCGACGGGCGATCGCAATTTCGGAATCTTGACCCCGACTCCGCAGTCGCCGCTCCAATTCTTCCCAAGAAGGAGGTAAAATAAAAATTCGCAGCGCCTGTGGAAAATTATTCCTAATTTGCCTAGCCCCTTCGAGCTCAATTTCGAGGATTACCCATTTTCCCTCACGAATTCCTTGCTTGAGACCAAAATAAGGAGTACCGTAAAAATTACCGGCAAACTCAGCCCATTCCGCCAACTCTCCAGCCTCAACCATTTGTTCAAAACGGCTGCGGCTGACAAAATAGTAATGCTGTCCCTCAATTTCTCCCTCACGGGGCGATCGAGTTGTCACGGATACCGAAAGATACAATTCGGGATGGCGATTGAGGAGCGATCGTACTAGGGTGCCTTTCCCCACACCGCTAGGCCCCGTCAAAACAATTAACTTACCGGATTTCATTTTTAGAATAGAAACGTGTAACAATTTAAGTTTCCGCTTACTTTAGACTGTAAGCGCTCAAATTGCAACTAACAAACCTCAATCATCCCGACTTTGACCGTCTTTGCTGATCACAAAACGATTAGCAACTGTTTCCGGCTGAATCGCCGAGAGGATGACGTGACTCGAATCTGTAATAATTACCGCTCTCGTGCGGCGGCCGTAAGTTGCGTCAACCAGTTGTCCGCGCTCCCGCGCATCAGTAATAATCCGCTTAATTGGCGCTGACTCGGGACTGACAATGGCAATCACTCGATTAGCAGACACAATGTTACCAAAACCGATATTAATTAATTGAATATCCATGAAAATTTTAATCTGTAGGTGAACGATTTACTATCAATCCTTACTTTTTATCATATAATATACAATGATTTTTTATGAGAATCCTCAAATTAATCTCAACTAAGTTTTTTAGTTTCTACCTAAAATTTTTACCATTTTGACGCCGAGTAGCCCGTTCTTTATCAAAAATTTAAAAAATACTCGCTGTTGTCGCTCTATCTTAAAGATTCCGTAAAAGCGTCGATTTTTAGTTGCAAATAAAAGCATTAGCTGTATCGAGAAAACAACCCGGAAATGTTGCGAAATATAAAGTTAATGTTCAGGAGAGGAAAGTTAAGTATAATTAGTGTTAAATGACAACAAATATTCGCAAATGCTGCTTGGATGAGCTTTCCAACCTAAACTAAAAGCTGCTGGCGATCGCACTTTTTGCCCGATTTTTTACCAAAAGATTGGGGATGATGTGCAAAACTACAGATTTTTATTGCATGATGTTCTACAATAAAATAAGGTATCGGCTCAATAAGTAGGGGGAGCAGTTATTCTAGTTGCCAAGACAAGCCCAAGGGATGAAGAGAAGATGTTTCG
>NZ_JAUBRO010000006.1:0-174939 GCF_036701945.1 Microcoleus sp. MON1_C1
ATTAAACCTTCTATTTGTCTTTCTTTTTCATTTTGATTGGCTTCCATTTGCTTTCTTCCCTTTCATTTATTATCAAATTTTCCTATTTTACCAGAGAAATCCATATTTACATCTCAAATGGAATTGCTATAGTAAATTCGAGTTCAGTGTTGACAGTTGACAGTTGACAGTGAACAGTCAACTGTCAACCGTCAACATCATTCCGGTGTAACCGGAAAGGATATCACAACTCAACACTATCACCTTCCCACGCCGCGATCGGGAGGCTGCTCGGCCGGGACAGGCAAAGAAGTCGGCCTTACCTGCCGCTCCAAATACTTGCTCAAAGCGTAAGCGATATCCCAGCGAGTCATCGGCTTCAAAGGATTAATCTTATTAGTTGCGAGATCAAGATTAACAAACCCTTCATAAAGTGCAGTAGCCATAGACTTTCTAGCCCAAGTAGGAATGTCGCCTGCATCTGGATACTTAGCTAAAATTTCGGAAATGCTGGGTTCGGGAAACTGAAAAACCCCGTAAGCTTGAGCAAAAATCGCCAAAGCTTCAGCGCGACTCACCCTTTGATTTGGGAAAAACATTCCGTCGCGATATCCACTCATCGTTCCCGTTTTCAAAACAGTTTGAATCGCACTGTAAGCCCAATAACTCTTCGGTACGTCCGGCAATTCCATATCGGGTTTCTGAGCTGTTTTTCGCCGTTCCAAACCAAAAGTTTTCACTAAAATCATCGCCAAATCGGCGCGACTGACAAGGCCCTCAGCATTAAAGTTGCCACTGGCATCTTTATTCATCAATCCTGCGCTCACAACCCGGTCTATCGGGTCAATTATTTCTTGAGATTTAACCGCCATAGGCACTCCTTGCACTAGCGCGATCGCCAAAAAAATACTCACTAACCTTTTCACGATTTTAATTATTCCTGTCCCTAAAACAATCATGAAAACAGCAGTAATATTTTTTCCGGTTCCATCGGTATTATTCTGTGGTTTCGGGGGTGCGCTAGATTTGGGGATTATATATTAAAATCCAACATTTGCTTCCGGCAAAGCGCCCTGCATTTTACCCAACCAATCAATCAAATTATCCAATTGCTTTTGGGCCGTCAAAACCGCCATACCCCGAATAGTAACCTTCCCCTTGCTGTAGACAAAACGAGAGCGCAAATGTTCCGGCAAATTAGCCTTGAGCAAATTCCAAGCAGGTTCTTCCATAGCTGTTTCCAAAACTATGTGCTGCTTATTCTCCGGTTTGATCCGAGAAAAACCGATTTTTTTAGCGATTTGTTTGAGTTCTACCACACGGATAAGTTGCTGGGCTGGAAGAGGAATTGGCCCATAACGATCGCACCAATCAGCCTGAATCTGCTGTAATTCTTCAGGGGTATTAGCAGAAGCCACAGACCGGTAAGCGCTCATCTTTTGATCCAAATCTGCGATGTAATCTGCAGGAATAAACGCCGTCAAAGTGAGGTCAATTTGCGCGTCCTCCACTTTCGGAATTTCCTGACCCTTAATTTCCCGAATAGCCTCCTCTAACATTTCAGCATACAAATCAAAACCGATCGCCTCCATTTGACCCGACTGTTCAGTACCCAAAACATCACCCGAACCGCGAATTTCCATATCTCGGACGGCCAACTGATAGCCCGAACCCAACTGGGCAAACTCTTGAATTGCCCGCAGCCGCTGCCTTGCAGCATCAGACAGCTTGTTCTGCTTGGGATAAAACAGCCAAGCATGAGCTTGAATCCCCGCGCGTCCCACCCGTCCCCGCAACTGGTAAAGCTGACCCAAACCAAAGCGCTGCGCGTCTTCAATTAAAATAGTATTGACTCGCGGAATATCCAAACCCGACTCAATAATCGTCGTGCACACCAAAATATCGAAATCTGCCGCACTGAAAGTCAGCATGACCGATTCTAATTCCGAAGCATCCATTTGACCGTGGGCGATCGCAATTCTGGCCGACGGAACCATCTCCTGCAACTGAGCGGCCAACTCATCAATCCCCTCAATCCGGGGCACCACATAAAACACCTGACCGCCCCTGTCCAACTCTTGACGAATTGCCGATCGCACCACTTCCGGGTTATAGGGAGCCAAATGCGTCTGAATCGGGCGCCTGCTGGGAGGCGGAGTCGAAATCAAACTCATCTCGCGAATCCCCGACAGCGACATATACAAAGTCCGGGGAATCGGCGTTGCTGTCAGAGTCAGAACATCTACCTCTGTTTTGAGAGCTTTAATCGCTTCCTTTTGCTTAACTCCAAACCGCTGTTCTTCATCCACCACCAACAAGCCCAAATCCCGAAATTTAATAGCTTTGCTCAAAACAGCTTGAGTACCGACAATCACATCTAATTCCCCAGTCGCCAAACGCTTGTGAATCTCCCGGCGCTCGGTTTCAGTGCGAAAGCGATTGAGCAAACCCACTTCGATTGGATAAGGGGAAAAACGTTCCGAGAGCGTGTGATAGTGCTGTTGGGTCAAAATCGTCGTCGGCGCGAGCAAAGCCACCTGCTTGCCCGCCGTAACCGCCTTAAAAATCGCTCTCAGAGCAACTTCTGTCTTGCCAAAACCGACATCGCCACAGACCAAGCGATCCATCGGTCGATCGCCCTCCATGTCGCGTTTCACATCCTGAGTTGCCTTCAACTGATCGGGGGTTGGCTGGTAAGGAAAAGAATCCTCTAATTCTTGTTGCCAAGGCATATCAGGAGGAAAAGCGTAACCTGTTTGTTTAGCTCTTTTAGCATAAAGATTCAGCAAATCCACTGCCAATTTTTTAACAGCTTTGCGAACCTTAGTTTTAGTTTTTTCCCAAGTTTGGCCTGTCAGCTTGTTTAGATCCGGTACTTTATCGCCTACAGTCCGAAACCTCGACAAAGCCCCCAACTGATCTGCCGCCACTCTCAGAGTACCGTCAGCGTATTGAATCAGCAAATATTCGCGAGTTTCGCGATCGATCGTCAAACGTTCCAACTTGATAAATTTACCCACTCCGTGCTGGCGGTGAACCACATAATCACCAGGGCTTAATTTATTCGGGTCTACTTGCTTAGAAGCAGCGCGGCGGCGCTTGCGGACGTAGCTAAAAGTAGCAAGAGAATGCTGACCGTAAAATTCCCGATCGGTAATTAAAACAATCCGAAAAGTCGGCAGAATAAAACCTTCCAATTCTGCCAGCCCGCTGTACTTCAAAGCAACCGGAACGTGCTGCAATTGCAACTTGTCGATCGCCAAATAATCGCGCGGATTCACCACAAACTGAGCCGGACAGTCGTGTTCCGAAAGCAGAGAAACCGATCGGCTCGGTTGAGCAGAAACCAGAAAAATGGTAAAACCCCGATCGCGCTCTTCCCTGAGCATTTGAGACAGCTTCGCAAATTGGTGAGGCATCACCGGCACAGGCCGGCTGGCCAAATTAATCGCAGGCGCTAGCTGGTCGATATCCGCAGAGCTTTGAAATTTTTTAGCAGTAGAATCTTCTGCCAATTCAGAAAGTTCTAGCCGATCGAAAGCTGCGACATCTGCCATTGATTCAGCAAAAGTGCGGTGAATTTTCGGAACTTTCAAATTAGCAATTGGCAATTTTTCTGTGGCCTCACCAGCAACTGCCGATTCCCGATTGCAATTATTCCACTGTTCCTGTGCATTCTCAAACCAGCGGTCGCTGTGACCTTCGCACCCTTGGGGTTCGTCAATAACAACTAAAGTATTTTCTGTCAAATAATCCAACAAAGATGCAGGTTGCTCGAACGCTAAACCCAACAGCCTGCGGACAAATTTTTCCCCTTCATTTTCCACTTCATTTTCGGGGTCGAAAGAGCCTAGGTGGTTGATTGCGTCAAGCTTTTTTTCAGATAAAACTGCTTTAATAATTGTGTTAAAATTAGTAGGAGTTAAAACTAATCGCTCGACCTTATCGAGCGATCGCTGCGAAGACGGATCGAACTCCCGAATTTGCTCCAAATCATCCCCAAACCACTCCAGCCGCACCGGCAACTCAGCCGCCACCGGAAACACATCGACAATATCACCGCGACGGCTCCACTGACCCTCCATTTCCACCAGAGCCACCCGATCGTACCCCATCGACACCAGTTGGCGGTCAAGTATCTTCGAGTCTTGAACCGCACCTCGCTTCAGCGTCAGACAGTAGGGTTCAAAAACAGCAGGTGGCGGCAAGTGAGACTGGAGAGCTCTTTCGGTAGCTACAATCGCGATCGGCTTAGAATTAGCGTTTGTTTCTCGTTTCTCGACCAAATCCGCCAGCACCTGCATTTGTCCCCAAGTCATTTCGTTCTCGTCGGAGTAAGATAGCTCGTAGGGCGAAGCCTCCGAAGTTGGGTAAAAATGCACAGTCTGCCAGCCCATAGCTTCCAGCCCTGCCACCCAGCGGCCCGCTTCTTCTAGAGTGGCCGTCACTACCAGTAAACTCCGCCCTTCTTGCTGTGCGAGGGCGGAAGCTACTAAACCTTTGGGCAAGCGAGCGATGCCGTTGAGTTGCAAGCAGCGATGGCGCTTGAGCTTGTTGAGGAGTTCTGTGGCTAGGGGCGATCGCCCCAGGGTACGAATTATTGAAGAGAAAGTCATGCGCTTTTAATTTTAATCCCCGATCGGCGAAGGCTCTTTCCCTTTGCCTGTTAAGGAGATTGTACGACAAACATCCATGATTGTGCCGCTCTGCTCTTGACGCCTTGGAACTTAACTGGAGATAGATTTCTGCTTTAATATGTCGATCCTGCGATCGCGATCGAGCCCGGGACGTTAATCTAGTGACAGGTTTAGAAAAAATTTCGCTTTTGCGATCGAGATTCGCAGCTTGCAGGCTTCTCCTTTAACCGGGCAGAGCGCTTAGCCGTTACTACCGAAAATTTTAGAAATGTCCCCAAGTACCGATATTCTGATTGTTCTCCTGCTAATTTTCCTCAATGGCTTGTTTGTGATGTCAGAGATGGCCATCATCTCTGTACGGAAGGTGAGACTGCAACAGATGGCCAACCAAGGTTCAACCAATGCCCGCGTAGCCTTGGATCTGGCTAATGCCCCCAATCAGTTCTTACCGACAGTTCAAATCGGGATTACGATGCTGGCCATTCTGTCGGGCGCTTTTGGAGAAACGACGATTTCTAGAAGAGTAGAGCCTTTGTTGAACCTGATTCCTGTCCTCGCGCCCTACTCTAAGACGATCGCCTCAGTAGTAGCAGTTTTAACCATCACTTATCTGACCTTAATTATCGGCGAACTCGTGCCGAAGCGACTAGCGCTCAACAACCCGGAGCCGATCGCTTCTAGTGTAGCAATTCCCATGCGAATGCTCTCAAAAATTGGCGCTCCTGCGGTTTATCTGTTAAGTCATTCCACTGACTTAGTGATGCGGATCATGGGGATTGTGCCTTCAACAGAACCGCAAGTTACAGAGGAAGAAATTAAAGTTTTAATAGAGCAAGGGACAGAAGCCGGAACCTTTGAAGAAGCCGAACAAGACATGGTAGAAAGAGTCTTTCGTTTGGGCGATCGGCGAGTCAGCGCCTTAATGACCCCGCGTCCCGATCTTACCTGGCTCGACCTCGACGACTCAGTAGAAGAAAACCGCCAAAAAATGCTCGGCAGCGGCCATTCTCGGTTTCCAGTGTGTCAAGGAGGCCTCGACAACGTGCTCGGTTTAGTACACGTTACAGATATGCTGTCGAGGACTTTAACCGGTCAACCCCTCGATTTAAGCGCCTCTTTACGGCGGCCTTTATTTGTACCGGAAAGCACGCGGGGGTTAAAAGTATTAGAGCTTTTCAAGCAATCTAGCAATCAAATTGCCTTGGTGGTAGACGAATACGGCGTCATTCAAGGATTGGTTACAGTCAACGACATTTTAGTCGAACTCGTTGGCGACTTTCCCTCGATTGAAGATGCTGACGAGCCGGAAGCCGTGCAGCGCGAAGACGGTTCTTGGCTGTTAGACGGAATGCTAGCAGTCGAAGATTTTTTTGAGCTGTTTGGAATCGAAGAGTCAGCAGAACACAAAGGAAGTTATCACACAATGGGCGGTTTTGTGATTACAAATTTGGGCAAAATTCCCACAGCAGCCGAGCATTTTGAGTGGAACGGTTTGCGCGTGGAAGTAGTCGATATGGACGGCAACCGAGTTGATAAGATATTGGTAATGCCGATCGACTCAGCGGGCGATCGACCTAGAACCCAACCAAACACCTAAAATTTAAACTCAGCGGTAAGGTGCGCTAGGCGCACCCTACATCAACCATTCAGCGGATATTTCAGACCTACTTCTTTTTGCTTCTAGCCTCATCTTTCCGCAAAGATTCCAGAATAGAACGACCTACATAATTGCTGAAAACCACCTCTCCAGCTTGATTGTAGTGGCAGCAGCTATCTACATAAACAGCGTCTTTAGTCTTGTCAAAAACAGTGACAGCATTCACTAGATTAATATTATTTTTTTCCAAATTCGGAAACTTTTTGAAAAGAGCCGGATATCCAATTTGTACAGATTTAGCATAAGGAGTCTCCTTGTTAAAAGCAATCTGCTTTTCTGCTTCACCAAACACCCTTTTGGTCTGATAATATTGATTAGGCTGAAGAACATGAAAATAAGGTACATTACTAGCAGACAGGACTTTGTGCATAAAAATTGAACTTTTTGCCCAATTCCGTGCCATTTCTTCAAAAGCTACTGAATCCTGTAAAACCGACTTATTAGTATTGATATAAATAACGCTGGCACTGTCATCTTTTTGTTGTTTAGTCCGTTCTTCTTCAAACTTAAGAAGCTCGGTTTTATAGTTATTTACTAGATGTTGAACGTAAACAGAAGTCAAAGCATTGCACGCAGCTAAAGAGCAGTTTTGCAAACTTGACAAACCCTGATTAATCCTAGTTTTATTTTCTTGAATTCTGAGGGTTGCTTCCATAGCCTTAGTAGAAAGGCTATTATTCGCGAAGTTAGCCAGCGGCCAAATATGCTGAATGCTTGGCATCGCCAAATCGACTTTATTTTTATTGTTTAAATTAGAAAGTGCTACATCATTAAAACCATCTATATTGACAACCATATCTAATTCTTGACCTAAAGCCAAAAAGTAGTTTAAAACCAATAACTGTTGTGGCTGTTTATAGCCTCCCGTGGCGAAAGATAAAATAATGAATTCTTTATCTTTCCAACCCGGCAACTGTTTGAGGTATTTAGGGAGAATTTGATTTTGAACTTCAAATATTGCATAACCAGAAGCCACTGAACCGCCGAATACTCCGATAACAAATTGATTTGGTTTAGTCTTTTTGAAAGGGTAATTGTAAGGTGAGATAAACCCATAGTTGTTAGTTTTAAAACCGGGGCGAAAGTCGGGACCGGGTTTTTGAATAAATCCAAAAAAAGGATGAAATCTTTCGACAATAGACTCGTTCAGCCGCACTCCTTCTAAATTAATTCCTAAAGCCCACTTATCTTGCGGCTTTTCTCTATTATAGAAAAATTGCTTGTGCTTGACAAAATACCATCCCAAGGAACCAAGTTCCAGGAAAACCAGTAAAAGCGCTAAGTTAATCAAAGCAATTTTTAGAAATTCTTGTCCTTTGTTGAGGACTTTTAAATCTTTCATAAACCTCTATTTCGACTCCCTGACTACTTTAATAATAGAACTGGAAACATAATTTGCCAATACTTCTTCTCCCACTGAATTATAGTGGCAGCAGGCATCTTTGTAAACCGTCTCTTTTGTATTGTCTAAAATATTCACTGCGCTAAAAATATTAACCCCAGCTTTTTGCAAATCATCCACTTTGGACAAAAGCACCGGATAACCTTTTTTTACCCCTTCAATGTAAGGACTCTCTTTGTTAATCGCGATTTCCTTTTCCTTGGCGGTAAACGCTCGCTTAGTGGGATAATACTGGTTGGGCTGGATAAAGTGAAAATACTTAATCTTTCTACTTGATAAAATTTGATTCATCCCGATCGACGATTGGTACCACATCGATGCTATTTTGTCAAAAGCAGCGGCATCCTCGAAAACAGAGTCAGCTTTGGGAATGTACACTATACTGCTATTTGCCGTGTCTGAGTTGGATTGTTTGACTTGCGTATCGTACTTGACAACGGCTTGCTGGTAATTGTTGACTAATTGTTTCACCTGTAGCGAGGTAACAGCGTGACACAAAGCAAGCTGACAAGTTTGCAATTTGTCAATACCTGCTTTCAACTCTTTTTTGGTTTCGTTAATTTCCACGATCGAACTCATCGCTTCCGGCGGCAAGTTGTTGTTGGCTAAACCCGTCAGAGGCTGTATGTGCTGAAGGCTGGGCATTCCTATTTCTACTTGGGCTTTGTTGTTTAAATTTGACAATGCTACTTCGTTAAAACCGTCAATATTGATGACTAAATCTAACTCTTGACCCAAAGCCAGAAAGTAATTTACAATTAATAATTGTTGGGGCTGTTTGTAGCCGCCATTGCCAAAATTTAACACCACAATTTCGCGCTCGGCAAATTCTGGATAAATCTGCAATTTTTTAGACAATATTTGATTTTTATATTCATCTACTGCAAAATTGTTGGCAACCGAACCCCCAAAAACTCCGATAATAAATTGTTTTTTATGGGTTTTAACAAAGGGATATTCGTAGAGGGAAAAAAAGCCGTGTTTGTTGACTTTTAACTTGAATTTTTCATTGGTAAAAGCACCTGGTTTCAGCACGTAGCCAAAAAACGGGTGCAGTCTTTCTACAATTGATTCATCTACTCTAATTCCGAGCCGCTCAATATCTTCTACTACTTGTTCTTTACCTTTAGTTCGGGTATAAAAAAACTCTTTTTGTTTTATAAAATAAAAAGCTAGCGACAAAGCTTCCAGACAAATAAAGGCGATCGCCAAATTAACCGCGATTATAATTAATATATTTTTGCCTTTTTCGAGCGCCGTTGAATCTTTCATGAAATTTGACTGATTACGGTTGTTTTTTGGGGACTTGAGACTGCTTCAATTGTTGGCACAAATTTCGGTTAATCAGGATACTGGCCAGCCGGTGTCCGAGTTCATTCCAGTGACCCCCACAGGGTACATAATTCTCAAAACCGTGGGCGCAGACTTGATATTTTTCAGTGTAACGTTGGAACTGTTCGGATAAATTCAGTACCCGAAAACCCTCGCGCGCACCCAATTTTTCCAGCCGCCTGTCGGGATAAAACAAATCCTGAATGTTGTTTTTTATCATAAATTTTTTTCGCTCCTGGGCTTCCGGTCTAACTTGCATCGCATCGCCGATCGTCACAACCAAGAAATCAGCATTTTTCTGCACGACTTCATTCCGCATCGTCACAATCAAACCCTCTGTCACCCTCCAAGCCTCTTGCCAAGCTGCATCCTGAGGTTCCTTGAAGTTTTGCGTACTTAACTCGGTAAAATCCTCGGATAACTCCCGCTTTTTCCTATCTAAGTCTACCTTTTTAATGACCTGCAAAATGCGCGAATTGTTGACGAGCAAACTGGGCATCCTGTCTACGAAGGAAACTGCTCTTTCGTTGCGGTCGATCGGCGCCAGATTGCGAAAAGACATATCCGGTACTAACTTGCCACTAGCATCATAAGCAAAAAATGGTCGGTAGCGATCGTATTCCAGTTTCGGAGAATTATTTATTACATCATTGCCAATAAAAAAAGCAAGAATTACAATATCAGGACTGTAATCCCACACTTTTTTTCGCAGCATTATCAATTCTTGAGCAGTACTGTAACCCTGCACGCCGAAATTGATAACCTCAACATTTTTGCGTCCCTTAACGGCCACGCAGTTGCCTAACTTTCGTTCCAATTTCGACCAGAAAGTTTGTTCGACAGGTACGTGAATTGCTTCGGTGAAAGAATCGCCCACAACCGCCACACGCAAAGTATTTGGAGGTTTTGCTTTTGTATGTTCGCGATCGCGCAAACCCTCGCTATTCACCTGCACAAGACTCGCACCTTCCCCATTCCACTCCCCCGACACACCCGGTTTCAGCTTCCAGCCCAAATTCTGATCGGCAGTGTGGAAATGAGTTGGCGCCGAGTCTACCAAAGCTCCTATTTTGGGATAGCCTTCAATCTTGGCCGCCCGCAATCCAATTTCACCAATTACCACCCCCATAAATAAACCGCCGAGTGTCAAACCTAAATTGACACCCAAATTTTTCAACTTGCTCATTGTTTCAAAACAGGGTGTAAATAAACGGAGCAATCACAGAACCCTGACTCAATACAATCAAAGCTCCCAAAAAGACTAAAGTCACAATTAACGGCAACAGCCAATACTTTTGGCGTTCTTTCATAAACGCCCACAAATCTTTGAGAAAATCTAAAGTTGCTTCAAACACTTAGAAAGGACGCTCCATACTAACTTTTGTTCTTGTTTTACTTGGGATGCGGTAAGTATCCATTTTGGGATTGAGTTTTCGTCGCATCGCATCTTCGCCGAAAATGTTTTTGATCACTCCCATCGGCCAAATTATCAGGTAAAAAACTATCCCTAGGACGATCGGCGTTTCGATTTTGTTAAGAATAAGTCCAAAGCGCATCCACGCGTGATAAACGGGATTCAGCGATTTCGGCGCAACCAATGCTAGCAGCACTAGCACTCCGCAGACTGCCCAAGGCCACCAAGGTAGAGAATGCCGCCGCAGTAAAGGTACTGCTAAACCGAACAGCACTGCAATCAAGCTGCCAATTAGCAGCCCGAAATCGCGCAAGCCCTTTTTATCGAGTTTTTTAATTTCGTCGCTCATTAGAAATGGGAAATTGGGAATTGGGAATGGGGTATTGGGAATTAGTTATTAGTTATGCGTTCCAACTAATAACTAATAACTAATGACTAATCTAGTTCAAATTCATTTTTCCAAGCATCATCTTGTTTCCAAGGAATTTGTTCGGACTTGGGAAGCAAGTAATTTTCCAAAACCAGATAGTCCATTTCGGTTCGCATGAAACAGCGGTAAGCATCCTCTGGAGTGCAAACAATGGGTTCGCCTCGGACGTTGAAAGAAGTATTTACGACAATCGAACAGCCCGATCGCTCTTCAAAATGACTAATTAAGTCATAGTAGCGAGGATTGGTTTCTTTGTGAACAGTTTGGATGCGAGCCGAGTAATCGACGTGAGTGACAGCCGGAATCTCCGATCGCGGAATGTTGAGCTTTTCAATGCCAAACAACTGCTCTTGTTCGGGAGTCATCGGAATACGGAGACTGGCTTTGACAGGTGCTACTAATAGCATATAAGGGCTAGAATGGTCAATCTCGAAATAATCCGCAACTCGCTCAGCTAAGATTGACGGAGCAAAAGGTCGAAATGATTCCCGATATTTAATTTTCAGGTTCATCACGGACTGCATTTTAGCACTACGGGGATCGCCAATGATCGATCGACCGCCCAGAGCCCGCGGCCCAAATTCCATCCGCCCTTGGAACCATCCCACCACATTTCCCTGTTCCAAAATCTCAGCCAACTGCGGCATTAATTCGGCATCGTCCAATCGGTGGTAGCTGGCTTTGACAGCATCCAAATATTCGAGAATTTCTGCGTCAGTAAACCTCGGCCCCAAATAAGAGCCCCGCATTTGGTCGTGACAAGTTAAATGAGCAACTGATTTCGCCACAGTTGCCACCGCTTGGTGTGTAGTGACAACGGAAGTCCTCTCCTCAACCGCTGCGTTTGTAGTGACAAGCTCAGTCTTGAGGGATTCTATACTATTTGCTGTCGAGTTGGCGCTCACAGTGCGAGTTTGTTCGCAATACTGGTACCAAATCGCCAAAGCCGCGCCCAAAGCACCGCCAGCATCTCCCGCCGCCGGCTGAATCCAAATATCTTTGAAAATACCTTCCCGCAAGAGTCTACCGTTAGCAACGCAGTTGAGAGCAACGCCGCCGGCAAGACAAAGATAATCGACATTCAATTCTTTTTTAACTGTTCTGCAAAGCCGCAAAACAACTTCTTCGGTAACAACTTGAATGGAAGCTGCAATGTCCATTTCTCGCTGAGTCAATTTTCCTTCAGCTTGACGCGGCGGCCCTTCAAACAGTTCGTCAAACTTCTTGTTTGTCATGGTTAAGCCAACAGTATAGTTGAAATAATCCATGTTCAAACGGAAAGTTCCGTCATCTTTGAGGTCGATTAAATAGTTGAGAATTTTGTCTACATACTTGGGTTCGCCGTAAGGAGCTAAACCCATGAGTTTGTATTCACCAGAGTTGACTTTGAAGCCGGTGTAATAGGTGAAAGCTGAATAAAGCAAACCCAAGGAGTGGGGAAAATCAATTTCCCACTGAGGTGTAAGTTCGTTCCCGTCTCCCAACCAAACCGAGGTTGTTGCCCACTCGCCCACGCCGTCTAGGCACAAAACGGCTGCTTTTTGAAACGGGCTGGGAAAAAATGCCGATGCTGCGTGCGATTGGTGGTGTTCGGTAAATAGCAGAGATGGCAGTTTATTCGTTTTGCAGTTTGCCATTTCTGCAAGCTCTCTTTTGAGCATGGTTTTGAGGTAAAGCTTTTCTTTGAGCCATATCGGCATGGCTGTTAGGAAAGAGCGAAAACCTTGGGGCGCGTAGGCTAAATAGGTTTCGAGAAGGCGCTCGAATTTGACTAAAGGTTTGTCGTAAAAGACTATGTGATCGAGTTCCCGCAAATCTATTTTCGCTTCTTTCAGGCAATAAGCGATCGCATTCTTGGGAAATCTGGCGTCGTGTTTTTTGCGGGAAAATCTTTCTTCCTGCGCTGCCGCTATAATTTCTCCGTCGCGAATTAAGGCTGCGGCGCTGTCGTGGTAATACGCCGAGATTCCAAGTATGTTCATTCGTCTCCTCACAAATCGCAATGCGTTTGTATCTGACTATTTAGAATAGCTAACGATTATAGCTGCTTAAGTGCGGATTTGGGCGAGTGTTTTGCGATCGCCTCTAATTTTACCTGGATCGATGTCGGTGGGCCGCCGGAGGGCGATCGGCTGTTAGAGAGCATTTAAGCTAGCGCCGGCTAATCCTGCGCCCCCAAGCTCTGAAGTAAGTCACCACCGGGAATTGATAAAATTCACCTACCAACCACAGCACAATGCCTAAATGCGACAAAAAAGCTAAGCCTGTCCAAGCTACGGGCAGCCACGACAACCGGCTGCCGGGAACCGGGGGAAAATAGTAAGCTGAAAGTCCCAGCAAGGTAGTGGGAAGGAAAATTAGACCAAGAGCCGCTGCAAAGTAGGGCCATCCGAATTCTACGCCTTCGAGGTGGGCTCCTATCCACTGTTTGCCGTTCCAGTGCCAAGTTACGGGCGGTTGGCGATCGGCCATTTGGAGCGATTGTCTTTCAACGCTTGCGGTATAAATGTGCTGGCAGAAGTTGCAAGCTAGGGCGTCCATCAGCGCTAGGGTGGAAATTTGACCGGTGCGACACACGGGACAGGGATATGTATCTTGAGGGTTGAAAGGTCGGGTTGATTTTTTGGAAATCTGCATGGATCAGGCTGTTTGTCAAGATATTGAGCGATCTTAACAAAGTACAGAGATTATGCGTTGGCTGAGGGCGGTTTTTGTATGATTGTTGGTTTTTTCACGCTTACGCGTCCTAGGGGTTAATGCAGTTTCATGGTGGATGATTCGGATTAATTGCGGTGATTGTTGCTGTACCGAATTCTGGCTCCTGCCCAGTGAAGTTTTTCCCTCAAAGTGTTGTAATAAGAATAGTTTTTCCGCAAAATGATAAACTTGGCTTCGCAGTCTGCCCTCCGCACGTCTACGCGCTGTCCTGGCCAAATTGCAGTACCTAAAATGCCATCTGTCCAGAGTTTGGTACTGAGTTCGTAATCTGCTAAAGGCCAAATGCTGACGACTGAACCGGGCGGGAGTACGATCGCCCGACTGGATAAACTCAAAGGGCAAATCGGAGTAACTGCGATCGCATCCATTCCCGAGTGCATAATCGGCCCGTTGGCAGATGCGGTGTAGCAAGTCGAACCGGTGGGAGTTGCCACAATTAAACCGTCGCCTTGATACTGATCGACTACTTCGCCGTCAACTTCCATTTCTAGAATACAGCTCGGCATTCGATCGGCTGAAGCAGGTTTGACACACATTTCATTTAGTGCCAAAAATCGATCGCTTTGGGGTTCGAGATTGCTTCTGTTTCCCTCAAAAACTGTTGCCTGCAACATCATCCGCTTCTGCACAGCATACCTATCTTCCGAAAGTCTGTCCCAAATCTCCTCAGTATTTTGGAAATCCTCAAAAGACTCGGTTAAAAACCCCAGATGTCCCCCCACATTCGCTGCCAAAATCGGGATGCCGTCAGCCGCCAAATTCCGCGCGGCAGCTAGGGCCGTACCGTCGCCCCCCAGCACTACCGCTAAATCAATTGGGCTGTTACTAGAAGCTAAAAACACCGGATACGGGTTATCTTTCGCGCCACTGGGCCCCATTAAAACGTGACACCCGCGACTTTCTAATTGGCGGGCACACTGTTCTGCCCAACGCTGGCTGAGGGTATCTCTGGCTTTGTGGGCGATAATTACTTGTTTTAGTTGCACAACCTATCGATTTTAGATTTGAGATTTTGGATTTTAGATGATTAGATTTTAGACTGAATTGCCGCGAGCGGGACGATCGCACTGCACATCGATTTTAGATTTTAGATGATGAGATTTTAGACTGAAGTGCCGCGACCGGGACGATCGCACTGTACTCGGAAAAATCTTATTCCGATGCCGCAGGGCATCTCCCCTCGGAGATTCTGCCTCTGGTTTATAGCAATTCCAAAAAGTAATCCAATTTTTGGCAAGCTGCAAACCCTTATCTCATATCAATTCCGGTTATATCGGAATGATTAAACCGCAGAGGACGCAGAGGATACAGAGGAAGGGAAGAGAGATGAATAATTCCGATGAAGGGCAGATTTGATATCATCTGTCATTCCCAATTCTTTAATCGAAAATCGAAAATCGAAAATGGTATTATCCCTCGCTGCGGCTGGATTTGGGCCGCGGCCAGATAATGCTGGAATCGGCCGCGAGTAGGCGAGAAACTGCGATCGCCCCAAAGCGGTTGAGGTGGCTGGGGTCAAAAAAATAGTCGTTACGGCCCGGCCAGCGCTGCGACAAGTCGCGGAAAGCGAAGCCTTTTTGCCGCGAGAGTTGCTGCATTCGCTGCCGGAACTGCTGTTCTGCCCACAGGCGAGTTCCGTCTAAGTAGTCGTTGGTGAGGGGCAAATTAACGAAAATTAGGGGAATTTTGCGAGCTTTGGTAAATGCTACAACTGAATTAAAGGCTGTTGCTTGTTTGCCTCCGAGGTTGAAGTTTTCGTAGTCGCGATCGTACTGGCCTGAAACGTAAGCGCGTTCCCGATAATAAGTGTTGGGGTTGTAAGTGCCCGATATAGCCATGAATCCGTTAGAGTCGATCGAATCTGCCAATTGGTTGAGTTGTCTCATGGCTACTGTTGTGCGTCGCGAGACTGGAATCAATTGTGCTTTTTGGGTTGCTGCATTCGCTGCGATCGGTTTTAACTCATATCTTGCAGCATTCTCAGCAACGGGCAAGATGCCCGTTCCACTAGACAGGAATTTGATTGTGGGGTGGGTGTCAGCAACGGGCAAGATGCCCGTTCCACTAGAGAGGAATTTGATTGTGGGGTGGGCATCTTGTCCGCCCCTGAAAGGTCGATCGACAGATGCCAATGCTTTGCGGAAAGTGTTGTTAGCGCAGGGCTGCGGGAATCTGTAACACAGCGGAATCTCGTTGGGTTCATCCGACGGCAGTTCGGGGCGAATGCCTGCTGCTAAAAGTTGGCTGCCTTCAGAATCGACGATCGAATTAAAAGTGCGATCGTCCCGGCCGCTGTTAAATCCGCGCACACCATCCGCCCAGACAATCATTTGAGGCAAATGACCCGGCTTCAAAAGCCGCCGCAGTTGAAAGTCAACTACTTGTGCAGTTGCGCCGTTGACTGAAAAGTTAAATACTTTTAAGCCCGGACGGCCCCTTTGGGCCAAAGATTGTTTTAGCTGTTTGGGATCGACGCCCTGCAATGCCCGGGAACTGCCGACAATCAAAACATCTGGCGGGCCGACCGCAGCAACGTAGGATAGGTAAAGTTCTAGTTGTTCGTTTAGCAAATCGCTGCTGAAGCTGACTGTACTGGCTTGCGATCTGGTTGCGCTCGCTTGCTGCTGGGAATAAACCAGGTTTCTCATGTACTCGATTACTTTTTTCTCCGCAAACGCCCGTCTGGGACTGCCGGCGGGAACCGCTTGCATCCAGGCGACGGCCTGTACCCACAGGGCGGCTACTTTGTCCCACTCTTGTTTTGAATTGGCTGATTGAGCCAAATTAGAAGCTTGGGTGGCAAAGTTAACTGCCTCGGTGAAGCCATCGTTTTGAGGGCATGAAGAAACGCTGACGGATTTTTTGGATTTGTTGGGGTTTCGGGCTAACAGAGACGTTGGGGACTGCGCTAAGACTGCGGATTCGATCGAACCCGATGGCGCTGCGGTGTTGGGCGGCTTGGTAGACGAACATCCCAAAGTTAAGGCTAGCAAGGCGGTTGCGGCGCAGGTACGTTTTAAGATGCTGGTGCTGATGCTAGCAATGTAGCGGCGAATCATAAAGCTTTCAGCGATCGCGAAACATTAATAGATATTACTAATTATCCGGGGGATGGAGCAATTAGCTCAAACAGATGTTTTAACCATTCAATAAAAATTAAGGCGAGCGGGGAATCGCAGCTAAGCACCTGCGCTGTTATTGCTTGTCCCATCGGCATTGCAGGCGTTTTTTGCCATGCCAGCCAAGTGTGGATTAGCGCTTTGGGATGATGAATTAAAGTGTAGCGGTTAAGTCCGGCTTGTTCGATCTCTTGTAAAATTGCTTCGGCTTTCGGATGCAGGGTGTCGCCAGGGGGGATGAGATAGGCGACAAAATCTTCTAACATTCCAGGAAGTTGATTGTTTGGCATCAACCAAACTCCGACGCGAGGCAAGTATGGATCTGAAGGTGTGCAAACCCAGCCTTCGGGAGGGGGAGATTGGGGGATATCTCGATAGCCGATCGAACTCAGTTTATGTTTAAGAGATTGCCACCGCCCACTTAAATTGCGATCGGCATCAACCACAATTCCCAACGTGCGTAAATTCTCTGCTTTCAATCTTTCGGGCAAGCCATTTAGCAGCGCTTCAATTCCTTCTGTACCGTCTTCTTGCGGCACTTCGACGGAAAATGTTTCTGGCAGTTGATATTGCTGGCACAAAGCCCAGATGACGTGTCGGTCATTCTTACCTTCTACCAATAACTGTTGAGGTTTTGGTTGAGGAGGTTTTCGTGCTTTTGGCATCAGCGCACCTCGATACTTTGGCGCACTGCAACGGACAATTCATCGGGAGTGTATTCAACTGCACGAATATCCTCGCCGCGCCGGCTCAAGCGAAATAATTTGCCAACAGAACTATCTTCTGACTGTTCTAAGGCTTCTTGAAATGCGGCTATGCAGTCCCAACTGTGGGTAGTTGCAAAGACTTGAACGTTCAATCGCTGTGCTGTTTCAAATATCAATCGCCACATATCAGTTTGCGTTTGATAGTAAAGACCTGTATCAATTTCATCAACCCACAAAAACCCATTCTCTGATGATACGGCTGCCATTGCTATACTAAGAATTCGTCCCATACCATCTCCCATACTGCCAAGAGGAATTGGGTGATTTTGTCCTCTAATTTTAATCAAAATACCGCTATCAGTAGTGGGATTGCTGGTAAAACTGATACGTTCTACATCGGGTTCTAAGATTTGCAGCGCTGCTACTACGCTTTCTTCTTTTGGTGTCAGTGTAATAGCATCCCAAAACACAGCCATATCGTTAAAAGCTATCGCAGTAGTTTTGAGTAAATTAAAATTATCTTGACTGGAACCGACAAGCGATAAATAGTTATTATTTCTCTCGGTCAATTTAGAAGAAACTAAATCAGCAATAGAACCATCGCGCAGCAGTGAAATTTTGACTGTGGCATTGTGATTGTAGCAAACAATTAACTCTCCTGACAAAAAACTTGTTTCAAGTTCTTCAGCTACCGGAATTAATACCTGTTGGTTTGTAGGGTTTGCTTGTATTTTGAATGAGAGTAGTTCTTCTTTCTGAGATTGAATGTAAATGCTTAGATCTGGAGTTAGTTGATGTCCGTAAAAAATATGTTCAAATTGATACTTGCTGCGGTTTACTGCTTGACCCGAAGCAAGTTGAGTCTGTATCTTGCTCTGTTCGCCGCGGCTACTTAGCACATCAAACACAGCTTGAATATTCTGTTGGTGTACTAATAAATAAATGGCTTCCAAAAAAGTAGTTTTACCGCTATTGTTCTGACCGACTATCAGATTAACTCTAGCTAGCTTGTCTATATGAAAATCTTTAAAACAGCGATAATTTTGGATGGTGAGATCGCGCAACATGGATTCCTCGCATATTAACTATATTCTATCATTTCTCCGTTCAGACTAGAAACCAGTATGGGATTCGATGACTGCTTCGGCTTCAAGGGCGATCGACCTCAATTTATCCAATGTATCCTGGTTCGCACTCTCCCACAACCCCCGCTGACGAGCTTCTAGCAATCTTTCCGCCATATCTCGCAGTGCCCAAGGATTGTTTTCTTGAATAAATGTCTGCACTTTCTCATCAAAAATGTAAGCCTCTGCGATTCCTTCATACATAAAATCCTCTACACAATTTGCCGTAGCATCGTAAGCAAACAAAAAATCAACAGTTGCGGCAATTTCAAAAGCACCTTTATAACCGTGTCGCATCGCACCTTCTATCCATTTGGGATTTACAGCCCTACTGCGATAAACCCGCGCAATTTCTTCCCGCAGTTGTCGCACTTTCGGCTTCTCGGGAATCGAGTTGTCTCCGAAATAGGTTTCAGGATTTTTGCCTTGCAAATTGCGAATTGCGGCCGTCATTCCCCCTTGGAATTGATAATAATCGTCGGAGTCGAGGATGTCGTGTTCGCGGTTGTCTTGGTTTTGCAGAACTATTTGCATTTGGCCGAGGCGTTTTTCAAATGCTTCGGGTGCAGAACATCCCCATTCACCCCCCCTAGCCCCCCCTTGTAAAGGGGGGGGACAAGAGTTGGAATTAGCCTCAGAACTTAATTCACCCCCCCTAGCCCCCCCTTGTAAAGGGGGGGGACAAGAGTTGGAATTAGCCCCCCCTTGGTAAGGGGGGGTTGGGGGGGTATTCTCTGGTTGCAAAAGAGAGGAATTAGATTTAGCCCCCCCTTGATAAGGGGGGGTTGGGGGGGTATTCTCTGGTTGTAAAAGAGAGGAATTAGATTTAGCCCCCCCTTGATAAGGGGGGGTTGGGGGGGTACTTGTATAGGCGTAACTGCTCCAATTAATGTAAGCTTTTGCTAAATCGCTGTCGTCTGTCCAGTTTTGAGCTTCAATTATGCCTTGAAGTCCTGCGCCGTAAGCACCCGGTTTTGAGCCAAAGACTCGAAATTGCGATCGCCCTTGCGCCTCTTCCTGACTCAAACCTGTAGATTCCCAATACTGAATCTCTGCTTTAACTTGTGCTGCTAAAGGATTATTTTCTGGCGATTCGTCTAAATATGCCACAGCTTTTACCGCACTATCAAACAAATCAATTAAATTAAAAAAAGCATCGCGAAAAAAACCCGAAATTCGCAAAGTAACATCAACGCGCGGCCGCCCCAAAACAGAAACTGGCAAGATTTCAAAATCTACAACCCGGCGCGAAGGGCCATCCCAAACTGGTTGAACTCCTATCAGCGCCAAGGCTTCGGCGATGTCGTCTCCCCCCGTCCGCATAGTGGATGTTCCCCACACTGACAAACCCAAAGTTTTCGGATATTCGCCGTTTTCTTGGGTGTATCTTTCGATTAAAGTTTCAGCAGCAACTCTGCCAACTCTCCAGGCGGTTTCTGTGGGAATGGCGCGGATATCTACTGAGTAAAAATTGCGACCTGTGGGCAATACATCTGGTCTGCCGCGAGTGGGCGCGCCCGATGCGCCGCTTGGTATGTGCCGCCCATCTAACCCGCGCAAAAGGTTGGTAATTTCTTGGTTTGTTTGGAGGAGTGAAGGTAAAAGATAGTTATTTATCCAGTCTAATTCGTGTTTGGTTGCTTCTCCTGTTTGGGAATTTATAACCGCAGATAAACGCGGATTAATGCGGATGTTTTCGATTAAATTATCTACTAATTCAGCGGCTTTTTCTTCGAGTTCTGCTGTTAAATCGCCTGCTGTGCGGTGCTGAATTATCGAGGTTGGATCGCAGGTTAAGGGGTCGAAATCGTAACCTGAGTCTTCTGCTAGGGCGCGGGTTATGCCCGATCGCCCGTTGGTGGGATGGCGGGCGATCGCAATTATCAAATCTCTCAACTGTCTACCTTCGGGACACTGCCCAAAAATGTGCAATCCGTCGCGAATTTGGGATTCTTTGAGTTCGCACAGATAGCCGTCTGTGCGGGTAATAAATTCTGTAAATTCCGATTTATTTAGTTGTATTCCTAAGTCTTTATCTAAGTTTTCTTTGTTGGTGAGGGCGAGAATGCGATCGCGAATCATGGGCAATCTGGACGGATCTAAACTTTGGGCTTCGCAATACTCGTCGATTAAGGTTTCCAACTGCTGCAAAGGCCCGTAGAGTTCGGCGCGAGTCATCGGCGGTGTCAGGTGGTCGATTATCACGGCTTGCGATCGTCTTTTTGCTTGGGAACCTTCCCCCGGATCGTTGACAATGAAGGGATAAAAATTCGGCATTGCGCCTAATGCTACTTCTGGATAACATTTGTTAGACAATGCTATACTTTTACCGGGAAGCCATTCTAAATTGCCGTGTTTTCCGGCATGAATTATAGCGTCAATTCCCAACTTTTCTCGCAGCCAATAATAGTAAGCTAGATAATTGTGAGTTGGTTCTAAGTCTGGTGCATGATAATTTAATGCGGGGTCAAGTTCATATCCCCGCGATGGTTGAATTCCTACAAATACATTACCGAACTGAATCCCCGGAATCGGAAAAGACGTATTGTTACTTATAAAATCTTGTGCATAGCTTCCCGGAAGCCCCCATCTTTTACAAATCCCATCTTGCACTTCCTGCGGCAAAGTAGCAAAATATTCTTCATATTCTGCCAAATCCAAAGATTGATGAACAGGCCGCAATTCGCGTCCTTCCGGGTCATTTGTCACGCCAGAAGTTAACAGTTCAATTAACTCATTGCCACTAGCGGGGATGTTTTCAATTTGATAGCCAGCTTGCTGCATAGCTTTGAGGATTTCGACACAGCTAGCGGGCGTATCTAAGCCGACACCGTTGGCTAAGCGGGCGTTGCGGGTGGGGTAATTTGCCAGAATTATGGCAATGCGTCTGTTGGCGGCTGGGGTTTGTTTCATTTTCACCCAATTCGCGGTTAAATCTGCTACAAATGAAATGCGATCGCCCGCTGCTACATAGCCTACTACATCTGTTTCTAATTCGCTATTCCAAGTCTGTACCGCTTTAAAAGAAACAGCCCTAGTAATGATTTTTCCGTCTACTTCCGGCAATGCTACATTCATAGCCACATCGCGGGGCGAAAGTCCCTGAAGTTCCGTTTCCCACTGTTCCAAACCGCCACCGCTGAAGATTGCTTGCAATACGGGAACGTCTAAGGATTTTAAGCTGTTTTGTGCCGGTTCTTGACTGCTGAAACCCGAGACTGCAAAACTTGTGGTGTTGAGCAATAATTGAATGGGTTCTGATTCTTTTGGCTGGAAATATTCCAGCAATTCTATTTGCAAATCCGGTTCCCGAAGAGAAGACACAAATACGGGAACTGGTACTAATTTTCGCTCTGCGAGAGCTTGACAAAGTGCATCAACTGGTGCTAAGTTTCCTGATAAGTAATGAGCGCGATAAAATAAAATTCCGACTTTAGATTTAGAAGCAATGTCCCCGTGTCCGCAAGTTGGGGACGATTCAATTTGCTTTTTCCAATCATAAATTCCGACGCGGGAAACTGTTTGAGGTAGGGGCGGATTATAAACAGTTTTCAAGCAAGTATCGGCGGCAAATTTTAGTGCATTAACAAAGTTTTGGACTCCACCTTCTGTGAAATAGCGCCACAGTTGATTGACTGCTGACAGCGATACATTGGAATGGCTGATTAAATCGGGGTCGGGACTGTCTTCTCCCGGCATTACAATCAGTGATGCGTTAGTTTTTTGCACAGTTTCTCGCAGGATTTCTAACCCGTAAGACCAATAAGAACGCCCTCCTAACAGTCTTAAGATTATCACCTCTGCGCGTTCTAAAACTTCCTCGGCATAAGTATCAATTGTTAGTTGTTGCTGCAACTGAAGCAGGTTTACTGCCCGCACTTTGGGAAATTTTGCCGGCATTTTGGATGCGGCGGCTGCGAGAGTTTGAATGTCGGTGTCAGCAGCACTAATAAATACTATTGGTGCTGGGGTTTGCTGAATAAAAATTACTCCTTCTGCTTGAGGGTTCCAACCTCCGGGTGTGGCGGCTATTTTGTGCATTAATTTTTTTTATCTTAATAAATAGTGAGAAAAAGTGCGATCGCCTTGAGTATAACATGACTTATACATCAATAGAGGCGCGGGCTTGTTTCCCACCCAGACATCCCCGCCCAACCGAGAGAGGGCGAGCACGGGGGCACCGCCCCTACATTCGGGGGGAGAATGAGCGTCAAAGTTCCGCAAGTCTCAACCTATAAACTGATAAATAAAACTCCCAAAATCATGATTCCGGCCCCTAATAATCTTTCTTGAATATCTTTTTCCTTAAAAATGAAATGACCGAACAATACACCCATTAACACGCTAGTACGCTTAATCGCGATCACTCGCACTACGAAAGTTAATGTCAAAGCTTGCATTTGAAAAATTATTCCAGTAGCATTGATAAACCCCATAGCAGCTAGCATTGGTAATTGTTTGAGAATTTGTCGCCCTGGATTTGGGGTTTTGTGCAATAAAACTGGCAGTAGCAAAACACTCATTGTACCAAACAAAGAGAATACCCAAAAAATAGGGTAGGAATTGGTAACTCCTATTTTGTCACAATTTGCGGCAATACTCCATAGTAATGCGACGATTAACATCAATTTTGGCCCTGGTTCATCCAGCAGTGCTTTGAATGGGGCTAAATATCCTTTGGATTTCTCTTTGATATTTAATAAATAAGAGCCTGCTACGATTAGTAAAATGCCAATATAATCAAATAATTTGGGATATTCACCGACAATTAACGGTGAAGTTACCAACATAAATAAAGGTGTCAAAGCTACCATCGGTAGTGTCAGGGATAAATCTGATACTTTGATGGCTTTGATGTAGAGGAGGGCTGTGACAGCGTTGATGCTACCTCCGATTAATAGGGCGAGCCAAAATTGAGAGTTTAAGGTCGGAATTCCTGTATAAAATACCCAGGGAATCAAAAAGATGACTGAAAAAAATGAGAAAGACCAAGCGACGACATATTCGTCACTTTTTTTGAGGTTTTGTTTGCCCAAAACGTCTTTGACGGCTTCAAAGAAAGCGCTCAAAATTCCAAAAATTAACCAAGTCATCCTAAATATGCGCTCCTGACTCGCTCGTCGTTTAGCAAATCCGTTCCAATACCTGTGAGGGTAATATTACCAGCTTCTAGTACGTAACCCCGATCGGCAATTTGCAGTGCTAAACTGGCGTTTTGTTCGACTAAGAGGATTGTAACGCCTGTTGAGCGGAGGTTTTGAATAATTGCAAAAATTTCTTTGACGATCGCAGGTGCTAAGCCTAAACTAGGCTCGTCTAATAATAGCAGCTTCGGGCGACTCATCAGAGCGCGGGCGATCGCCAGCATTTGCTGTTCCCCGCCGCTGAGAGTTCCTGCTAGCTGGCGGCGCCTTTCTGCTAGGCGCGGAAATATCTCAAATTGGCGCTCTAAATCGGCTTTTACTGCGGCCGAGTCCGATCGAATATAGGCCCCCAATTCCAAGTTACTCAACACCGTTTGCTGCGCCAAAACCCGCCGCCCTTCTGGACTGTGGGCGATTCCCAATTTCACAACTTCGTGAGCTTGGCGGCGGCTAATATCGCGCCCGCTATAAATAATTTGTCCTTGCCGCAAATTAACTATTTTAGAAATCGCTCTCAGGGTGGTACTTTTGCCCGCACCGTTGGCACCGATGAGACTGACAACCTCGCCTGCATTAATCGTGAGATTAATATTTTGTATGGCTTGAATTCCGCCATAACTTACAGAAACATTTTTGAGTTCTAAGAGGATGTTTTGGGTGGTTTTGGGTGAGCTGTGTTGCATTTTGTGTGACTTGATTGTTGATAAAATTTTCTCTCTTTTCCCGCAGTTCGCTAGTCGGTTAGTCCGCGAGTCCGCCAGAGGTTTCAACCCCTGGCTCATAGCTGAATTCCTCTTAAGAGGACTGGGAGATACATTTAACAATAACTATTAATCTTACTCGTTTCCCCGCTCGGTCTGGTAACGCAGAACCAGAGGCTCGGCCTCGATTTTTTATGTTACCAAACGAGGCGGAGCCTGTAGATGTCGCTTCCCTGCCCGAGCCGGGGAAACATTTACAATTTCTACGTTTCATCTCCCAAATAAGCCTCAATCACCGCCGGGTCATTCCTCACAACAGCAGGTTCTCCCAAAGCAATAAGCTGACCGAAATGCAAGACGGCAATTCGATCGCACAACCCCATAACTAGCGGTACATGATGCTCGATCAATATTACAGTTAAATTGAATTGTTGGCGTACTTCTCGGATAAATTCGCTTAATTTGTGCTTTTCACTGGGATTCATCCCTGCTGCAGGTTCATCTAACAAGAGTATTTGCGGTTCTAAGGCTAAAGCGCGGGCAATTTCTAAGCGCCTCTGGTCGCCGTAGGGCAAGTTTTTGGCTTGTTCGCCCGCGCGATCGCCTAATCCGACTAAATCCAACAATTCTAAGGCTTTTCGCTGGGTTTTGCGTTCCATTGCGTTAGATGCTGGCAAGCCGAAAATCCCCGCCAGCACCGATAAAACTGGATTGCCCGATCGACTGTGGATGTGTCGGGCAATCGCCACATTTTCCACAGCAGAAAGTTCCCCAAACAACCGGATATTTTGAAAAGTTCTGGCAATACCTTTATTGGCAATTTGATAAGGCTTCAATTGGGAAATATTTTCATTTTGATAAATCAGGTTGCCGCTAGAAGCAGGTATCAGTCCAGTCATTAGATTAAATAGAGTTGTCTTGCCCGCGCCGTTAGGGCCGATTAATCCAAAAATTTCGTGTTTTTCAACTGTAAAAGATACGTTTTTTACAGCAATTAAACCACCAAAACGACGAGTTAATCCTTTGGCTGCTAAAACAGGATTGCTGGTTGAGAGGGTAAGGGGTTCGGAAATCATAAACACATCATAGAACGAATATAAGATATCTAATTATGCCTTAGACTGCGGAATGTTCTTAAAGTGCAGCTTTTTAAGCAGTATTTAGGGCGATCGATTTCACCACAGACAAGCACAAATTTAGATCGCCCGGAGTCCTGAAACAGTTTGATGAGAATGTATACACAATTATTCAAATGGCTGAGACGCCTCATCAAACACAAGGATTCTAGCCCATGACGAAGCACTGCCGACAAAGATTAGTTGCCGTAATTGCTCTCTCGTTTCTATCTTTCACATCCCCTTTGCTGTTGACTCGCAATGCTGCGGCTGGAATTAAGGACGAACCCACAGCTAATCCCAAAGAGATTCCCTCCCTCACCGAGAAGTTAAAGAGTAACGATGAAACGGCACTTGATCCAGCTATTAAGCTGTTACGAAAAATAGGTGAACCAGCCATCCCTGATTGGCTGGAAGCTTTGCAGGCTCAGAATTTGTCAGTCCGCCAGGGTGCTGCTGAGGTTCTAAGACAAATTCATCTTCCTGCTATTCCTGCCTTTGTCAAAACCTTGAAAGACTCAGATGTGTCGGTTGGTGCAGAAGCTAAAACTGCACTGCCGCAGCTAATTCTCTTGCTGAAAGACTCCGATGCAACTGTGCGTAGCCGTGCAGGCTATGCTTTGGGAAGGATGGGTGCAGAAGCTAAAACTGCTGTGCCGCACCTAATTCTCTTGCTGAAAGACTCCGATGCAACCGTGCGTAGCCGTGCAGCCAATGCTTTGGGAAGTATGGGTGCAGAAGCTAAAACTGTTGTGCCGCAGCTAATTCTCTTGCAGAAAGACTCCGATGCAAAGGTGCGTAGCCGTGCAGACTATGCTTTGGCAAGGATGCGTGCAGAAGCTAAAACTGCTGTGCCACAGCTAATTCCCCTGCTTCAAGACTCAGATGCAACTGTGCGTAGTAGTGCAGCCTCTGCTTTGGGAAGTTTCGGTGCAGAAGCTAAAACTGCACTGCCGCAGCTAATTCTCTTGCAGAAAGACTCCCATGTAAATGTGCGTAGTAGTACAGCGTCTGCTTTGAATAAAATCCGCGCAAAAGCTTAAACTGCAATGCCATAGCTAAGGAATAAAAAATAAAGAAGGTGACTAATATAGCAATCCTAAATGATTATACTCGTTACCAGGCAGAGCCTGGGAACCAGTTAAACCAGTGTGATGAGAATGTAGATACAATTATTCAAATGGCTGAGACGGCTCATCAAATACAAGGATTCTGGCCCATGACGACGCGCTACCGAAAAAAATTAGTTGCCGTAATTGCCCTCTCGTTTTTATCTTTCACATCGCCTTTGCTGTTGATTCGCAGCGCTGGGGCTGAAAGTGTCAGCGCACAAAAAGCTAGTTCCAAAGAGATTTCCTCCCTCATTCAGAAGTTAAAGAGCAACGATGAAAAGGAACTTGATGCAGCTATTGAGAAGTTAGGAAAAATAGGTGAACCAGCTATTCCTGCTTTGATTGAAGCTTTGCAAGAGGAAAATTTGCTAGTCCGCCGGAGTGTTACTCAGGTTCTCCAAAGAATTGGCGATCGTGCTATTCCTGCTCTTGTCAAAGCGTCGAAAGACTCGGACGTAAAGGTACGCCGTAATTCGGTCAACGTGTTAAAAACAATGGTTGGTAATAATCGGTTGTTACCTGAACAGTCGTCAGAAGCTAAAAATGCAGTGCCACAGCTAATTCCCTTGCTTAAAGACTCCGATAGAAATGTGCGTAGCAGTGCCGCCTTTGCCTTGGGGAGAATGGGTGCAGGAGCTAAAACTGCTGTGCCGCAGCTAATTCCCTTGTTGGAAGACTCCGATGCAGACGTGCGTAGCAGTGCCATCAGTGCCTTGGGAAATATCGGTTCAGAAACTAAAACTGCTGTGCCACAGCTAATTCTGTTGCTCAAAGACTCCGATGCAGACGTGCGTAGCAGTGCCGCTTTTGCCTTGAGGACAATGGGTGCAGAAGCTAAAACTGTTGTGCCACAGCTAATTCTATTGCTCAAAGACTCCGATAAAAATGTGCGTAGCAGTGCCGCCTTTGCCTTGGGAAATATCGGTTCAGAAGCTAAAACTGCTGTGCCACAGCTAATTCTGTTGCTCAAAGACTCCGATAAAAATGTGCGTAGCAGTGCCATCGGTGCCTTGGGGAGTATCGGTGCAGAAGCTAAAACTGTTGTGCCGCAGCTAATTCTGTTGCTCAAAGACTTCGATGCAGGTGTGCGTAGCAGTGCCGCCTTTGCCTTGGGACAAATCGGTGCAGAAGCTAAAACTACTGTGCCGCAGCTAATTCTGTTGCTCAAAGACTCCGATAAAAATGTGCGTAGCAGTGCCGCCTTTGCCTTGGAAAATATTGCTCTTAGCCTTCAAGAAAAGGCAAAAAAGCTAACCCCATCGGAGTTAAATCAGGCTGTATCAAACCTAGAATCAGCTTTAAAAATTTTGGAAAAGTCTCAACCAGGATCTACTGATTTTTTTTCATATAATGAGTCGCAAAAAAATAAAAGAATCGCCAATTTCCGTGCATACCTCAATGTTCTAAAAATAGAACAAAACGCCAATTTATTCAATTTAATTAGCCAGAATCAATGGGTAGCAGCAACAATAATTTACCTAATCTTCTTCCCGTCCCTGTGGTTTCTAATCCTCCGGCTCCGTCCCCTATGGCTGCTGCGAATCAACGACGCACTCAAACCCTACGAATTTAAACTACCTGAAACATGGGGCGGTGCTCCCGTGCGAATTCGCGACCTTACCTTTTTCAGTATTTTTATTTACCGTCCCAGAGTTCTAGATTCCTGGATTTCGGCCCACATCGAAACAGTCCGCGAACAATTTGTTCAACGAAATACAGTCAAAAGCCGCGCTACTTACATCCCAGTTTCTTTTGAATTAGACGACAAAAAACTACCTCAACTTAGGGGTCAAGATTTGCCAGCAATTTTCACCAAAAAGCGAATCTGTCTGCTCATCTGGGGTGAAGGCGGTATCGGCAAAACTAGCATCGCTTGTCAAATTGCCGATTGGGCAATGGAACCCGATAAAACCCAACGCCTCTGCAAACACCTGATGATTCCAATCTTGATCGAAGAAGAACTAGACAGTAAAGTCGCGGAAGGCAAAAATCCCTTTTTTGAAGCCATACGCGGTCAACTAAAATCTATCACCAACCATCCCACGCCCATTGCTGAAGAACTGCTGCAAAAATTGCTACAACAGCGCCGTATCCTAGTAATTGTTGACCACTTTTCAGAAATGGCAGAAACAACTCAAAAGGAAATTGACCCTAATGCTGCCGATTTTCCCATCAATGCTTTGATTGTGACTTCGCGACTTGATTCCACAATGGGTAAAGCCAACAAAAACACGCTTCACCCGCTGCGAATTGAGGGATCGGAACTATCAGCTTTCATGGAAAAATACTTAGAAAAGCTAGGGAAATTAAATCTTTTTAACGGTTCGCAATTTCATTATGCCTGCGGCGATTTGGCTAAACTTTTAGAGGAAATCAGAATTCAAGGCAGAAGTACAACTGTATTGTTTGCCAAACTATACGCCGATGTGTTGGTCGCGAAAATGGAAGGCAACAAAAGTGGTAACTTACCTGAAAATATACCAGATTTGATGCTGTCCTATCTGAACGAACTGAACCGGGACATGGTAGAAAATAAATTGACAGATATCACGGTTCACGAAGATGCTAAATTGCTCGCTTGGGAATGCCTGAGACTCACTTATCGACCCGCTAGCACTAAGATTCCAGATGCCATCAATGCGCTATCGGTATTTAATTCACAAGATGTCGATAGACGCTTCAACTATCTCCAAGAAAAACTCCACCTCATCCAAACGAACGTCCCTAGCAAAGAGAATGTCCGGTTTGTACTTGACCCCGTAGCGGAGTATTTAGCAGGATTGCATTTAGTCGATATTTATGGTGAAGATGAAAGCAAGTGGCGCGATTTTCTAATAGATGCAGACTTTCAAAATTCGCCAGAGGCAATTAAAGGTTTTATGTTAGCAGTTCGTGATTGTTATTTAGCCAAGATTCCAGGTGCAAAAGATACTGACTTTCTGCCGCAAGAAATCACATCGCGCTATAATATTACAATTACCGTACCGCTTCAATCTCCTCAAGCCGTCTCGCCTGGGTAATCTTATGACGATGTACGTACCGGATTCGCAGCATTCCCAAACAAAAGTCCTTCCTACGATGTATGATTTACCCAGTGAAGACCCGGAGGAACCCGGTTTGCCTGACGAATTCCACGAGTTTCAACCCGAACTGCTGCGTCTAACCTGCCGCCCCGCAAATCATCCGCCAGAACAAATATTTATAGCGACAGACCTCAATCTCTACTACGATTCTAACCATTTCAATTGGTACAAAAGACCTGATTGGTTTGTCGTCTTGGGGGTTCCGAGATTATATCAAGGTGAGGAATTGCGCCTGGGCTACGTGATGTGGCAAGAAAATGTCAGTCCTCTGGTAGTAGTAGAACTGCTGTCACCTGGAACTGAAGATGAGGATTTAGTAATTACACAAGAAGCACGAAATAAACCGCCTACTAAGTGGCGAGTTTACGAACAGATTTTGCAGATTCCTTACTACTTTGTTTTCAGTCGGTACAACAATCATTTGAGAATATTTCGCTTGATTGGCAATCGTTACCGCGAACAAGTTTTAACCGAACCCAGATTCTGGATACCGGAATTAGAATTAGGTATAGATTTGTGGGAAGGTTGTTATCAAGGTTGTTCGAGGTGGTGGCTGCGTTGGTACGATGTCAGTGGAAATTGGGTTCTGACTCCCGAGGAGTTTGAAAGACAGCGAGCTGAATTAGAAAGTCAGCGTGCCGAATCAGAAAGTCAGCGAGCAAATCCATTAGCCGATCGACTGCGAGCAATGGGCATTAATCCAGAGGAGCTGTAAAATTAAATAGCAGCATGAAATGGTGCAAGCTGCAAGCGATGTCCATAAAAATTTATTAACTAAAAATAACTTATGCCAGACTCTACCTCACTGCGCGATCGCTACCTAGCTCTAATCGACAAAATTGTCGAAATCACCCTCAAAGGTCAAATTCGCTCCAAAGAACAAGTTTATCAAATGCTGGTGCAAGACATTAGCACCGGTACTGGCGAAATCTTTGAACGCTGTTTCGGCGAACGGCTTGATGCCGCCGAAAATCAAGTCAGAAATGAAAAAGACGAAATCAAACAAGCAAAGGCAAATCGCACCCTCCGAGCTCTCAAAACCATCCAGGGAGAATGGGAACGCTGGCAGAAAGATAACCGCGTCGATCGCGCAATTGCATCATCAATCCAACAAATCGTTACTGCCGAATCTAACGCCCGCCTCCTGGCATTATTGCAAGTAATTGACCCGAATAAAGAACATCCGCTGACTCTGGCTCAATTGCAGCAATTGGCAAAATCTCTGCACCAACAAATGCTGCAAACGGCCAATCCCGAAACCGAACAAGATTTGCAGCAAATCACCGCCGGCATCGCTAAAGGTTTAGAATCTTGGCAGCGGTTGGAACCGGAACTCGTGGGCTGGATTTATCAGCCGCAGCAGCTAGGATTTGCCGGTAGTCCCGAACAAAATGGGCCTTGGGCTTTTTGGGCAAAAAAAGTTAACAGTCCCTTTCCCCAGGCTCTTTTGAATACTATTGCGCTCGGTGAATCTGTAGTTCAATTCGCCGCCCAGCAATCGAATTTAGATTTAGGCATATTGGTGGAAGCGGCGATTATTTTGCAGTGCTTGCAGCGGGCGTTGGCGACATGGTTTGACAAGCAAGTTTATGATTCCAAAGTGTCAACAAAAGCTTCAATTTCTACTTACATTACTTTTGCGGTAATTTGGAGTCAGCTAGCTAGTGGGTTTAATAATTCTACCAAGAGCGGCGAGCAGTTGGCAAATGCTTGTTTTCAAGTAACTTTGCAAATTTTGCGCGCTTTTTCTCAGCGAGAATATTTTCCGCTTTACGGGGGAATTTTTGCTTCGTTTGATGGTAAAGCGCTGCGGCATACTTTGGATTATTTAGACGAACCGCTGCGGCGAGTTGAAGGCACTCAAGCAAAAGCTCGGATTCTGACGCTTTTGGGTTATTCGATGCAGGCGGCTGGGGCCTACGAGCGATCGCTCTTGCTGCACAAGCAAGCGCTGGAAATTGCCCGTACCGAAGGAGACAAAGCTTGCGAAGTTGCCAATCTCAATCACATCAGCCGCAACTATGTTGCTCAAAAAAATTATCAGGAAGCGATTAATTACAGCCAGCGGGCTTTAATTATGGCACGACAAGCGGGAGAGCGACAAGGCGAGGCAAATGCTCTGGCTAATTTGGGTTACAGTGAAGTGTTTCAAGCGCGGCAGTTGGAGGAGGTGGAACCGGAGGTTTACGAGAGTGCGATCGGTTATTTGGAACAAGGTTTGTTGCTATCGGAAAAATTGGGCGATCGCCAAAGTCAAGCTTTTTGTTCCAGCAGTCTCGGTATTGCTAAAATCGCCCTGGAAAATGCTGAAGCTGCGATCGAGTATTTGCTCAAAGGTTGGCAAGCGGCTCAATTCTCAGGGGATTTATATTTGCAAGGTCTGAATTTGGCTTACCTGGCTCAAGCTTATTACAGAATCAACTCACTAGAAAAAGCGATATTTGCGGGCAGTTTGGGGATGTATACTTTGGAACAAATTGGTGCGATGGAGTGGCGTCAATCGGCTGGTTTGTTGACAATTTTGCGGGGTCAAATGGGGGCAGAATCTTTTAAACAATCTTTGGCGAAAAGTCGAGCGAATATCATTCCGGCGATCGGTGTGGACGGCTACGATTACATCCCGGAGTTGCTGGAAAAATATCAGCAATCTATTTAACTCTTTGTGGAACAGGCCGGAAAGCCTGTTGCTGAGAGGGGTAAAAAATGTAAGTTTTAACTCAGCCAATAGCTGCATTATCAATAAGTCTTTCATGGGCGGGCTCTCCTGCCCACCCCACAACCAAATTTAAGTCTTTGTGGAACAGGCCGGAAAGCCTGTTCATGTGTTTTTATGCACCCCAACCTCCAAATAATTAATGCTCAACTATCACCGGTGTGCCAACTGCGACTTTCTCAAATAAAGCCTGTGCGTCTTTATCAAACATTCTGACGCAGCCGTGAGAAGCCGCCCCCCCGATCGACTCTGGATTCGGAGTACCGTGAAAACCAATCACATTCTTGCCATCCGTCCAAAACCCCATCCACCTACTCCCTAATGGATTGTCGGGCCCAGCAGGAATAAGTTCTCCTGTCCAAGGATTTTGCCAAACTGGATCTTTGATCATTTGCATAACTTTAAAATTGCCTGTAGGAGTTTCCCACCCGCCTTTTCCCACAGCAACCGGGAAACTGGCTTGCACCTTATTTTGTCGGTAAACATAGACGCGGCGTTCTCGCAATTTCAGCACTAAACGCACTTCCTCAATAGGATTTACCGCAGGTTTGGGTTCCTGGGGAATATAACGAAATGGTTCTCCCAGGGGCGGCAGTTCTGGGGTTCCGAGATTCGGCAATTTGGTCTCGGATGTTGGCCGCTGCGCCGCGATCGCACTATTACTTGAATTAGCCACCACTTCGGCAATCGCCTGCTGCTGTAGGCCAACCGACAGCGCGGCTGCACTCAAGCTCAGTACAATTAACTTGTTAAACAAAAATTTGCTCTTCACCATTGTTTTGTTCGCTAAACTCCTCACCAGCAGTTCCTACAAAGTTCCTATCTAATTATCCGCCAACCGCACCCGATCGGAAAAATTTTGAGATGGCTTTTTGACTGCAACTGCGCTGCACAGTTGTTAGTTGAAATTACACCACTGATAACTTGTAACTCAACACAAAGCTTAGGCAATAATACTACGAAAAAAACAAGGTTTTTATAAGTGGCTCAGTGGACTTACGCAAGAGAATGTCGTGAGAAAACCCGGTTTATGCGTAAATATTGCCAGAAAATGATTAAATTATACCTCCGACTAATTTGATTTTTTAGCCATGGCAGACTGGGGATGGCAGACTGGGGATCGAGTATTCAAACTATGGCGCTGCTGTATCCGGCAAGCACACTCTGTCTTTGGGTAGAGTTGCCCCCAGCAACAGTTAGGTTGGCGGAAAAAAACTGCTACGGTCGATCGAATAAACTCAATATATCACGGCAACACTCTAGAGATGCGAACCGCTGAACTTGTTGTAAATCGGGAACTTATGATGTAAAATTTAGTCTTTCAATACTTGTTCGATAATCTTTTTTTGAGATTGTCATAAATTTCCTACTCTGGGGATTAAACTGGATTAGGTATAGAGGTTGGGACTTTCGCGCAGCGGAAGCAAACCCGACCCTGAATAGCAGTTAATGTGAGGTTTCAATGCGTCTTCAGAACATCAAATTATTGACAGGTGCAACACTGTCGGTGGTAATTTCGGCGGTCTCAGTACATCCTGCGATGGCTAACCCTGCAACTCAAATAGCCCAAACGCAAACCACCACAACAGCAAACACTAGAACCATTGTGGGTTTTGTCAAAAGTATTGTCGGCGACGTAGTAACTATTCGCGAAGAAAGCGCGCCGTACAGGACTCTCAGGATTCAAAGATGCGTCCTGAGAATTATTGGCCTCGTACCGGGAATGAAAGTCAGAGCCACCGTCGCCGGATCTCAGATACAAAATATCGCGGTGATCCCCGATTATAAGGTTGTAGCCACAACGGTTGCTCGTCCTGCAACCCCAGCACCGGCACCGCGTCCGGCCCCAGAACCGCCACCGCGTCCGGCTCCTCGTCCGGCTCCGGCTCCGGCTCCGGTTCCGGCTCCCCGTCCGATTCCGGCTCCGGCTCCCCGTCCGGCTCCTGTGAGAGGACTTTGGTAGACCTAGGTTATACCATTTTCGATTTTTGATTTTTGATTTTCGATGGGAATGACCAAAAGCAATGTGGTCACCAGCCGCGTGATTCATTCGTGGAGCGAGAAAAAAGCTCGAATCCGGATCGCAAGCCCTCGGAGTTATCAGTGGGGTCGCTTTCTTCAATCTAAAATCTAAAATCTAAAATCTAAAATTGATTGACTGATCAAGCTCAAAGTTGGAATCACAGGTCTACAGTTGCATTCTTTTTTGCAACTGGTATCAGTAAATCGAATTAAGCCACCGCGCCGGCGGTGGCTTAGCTGTTTAATACCAGTTAGAATAATAGAATTGTCCAGCAATTGTGGAGAAATGGCTGCTATGTATTACCTGCGTTTCTTGCTGCTAATTCTGCTGTTGCCGATGATTGCGTGCGATCGAGCTACAGATGCGATCGCCCCTGCTGTTGGCGACACCGGCCCCGTGTCGCAAATTCCCTCCCGTGCACCGCTGACAAATGTTGGCACAAATCAAATTGTACCGACCAAACCGCTGTCGCCGCAGCCAATCCGCATTGTTGCAACTTCTTTGCCGCAGCCAGGAGCCAGCGATAGCGCCTCAAAACCTCCTCAAGTAGTACCGATTCCCGCATCGCCAGTGCTGCGAGTGCCTCCTGGCTTTGTCGTTAACGTTTTTGCTGACAATTTAGACGCTCCCCGATGGCTGGCTTTGACGCCGACAGGCGATGTTTTGGTAACAGAAACCCGGCAGAATCGGATTACGCTGTTGCGGGATGCCAACCGCGACGGGGTTGCTGAGGTTCGCAAGACTTTTGCAAGTGCCCAAAACGGGTTAAATATTCCTTTTGGTATGGCTTTTGCCGATCGCTATTTTTTCCTCGGAAATACCGCTGAAGTCCGCCGATTTCCCTACACAAAAGGACAGGAACAATTGAGTGGTGCCGGTCAAAAAATTGCCGATTTACCGGGCGGCGGCTACAACCAACACTGGACGCGAAATGTTGTCGTTTCCCCCGACAAGAGCAAGCTTTTCGTATCAGTTGGATCGCAGTCTAATGCCGATGTCGAACCGCTGCCGAGGGCCTCTGTTCAAGTGATGAATTTGGACGGCAAGAACCAGCAAATTTTTGCTTCCGGTTTGCGAAATCCGGTGGGATTGGATTTTCACCCAACAACCAATCAACTCTACACGACAGTCAACGAACGCGACGGTTTGGGAGATGATTTGGTGCCGGATTACTTCACAAGAATTCGTCAAGGCGAGTTTTACGGCTGGCCTTACGCTTATTTTAAGCCGAATTTGCTCGACCCGCGCCACGCTAGAAACGGCAATAGCGATCGACCTGATTTAGCGGCTAAAACATTAATGCCGGACGTGCTGTTTCAGGCGCATTCGGCGGCTTTGGGGCTTCAGTTTTACGACGGCAAAACGTTTCCTAAAAGATTCCTGAACGGGGCGTTTGTGGCGTTTCGCGGCAGTTGGAATCGGAACGCTGGAACTGGTTATAAAATCGTGTTTGTACCTTTTAATGCGGCGAACGGACGCCCTCAAGGTTATTATGAGGATTTTCTCACTGGTTTTCTGACAGATCCGTCTGGCCCGAAAACTTGGGGGAGGCCGGTTGGTTTGCTGGTTTTACCTGACGGGAGTTTGCTGTTTACTGAGGAAGCGAACAACCGGATTTATCGGGTGCAGTATCGCGGCTGAGGATTGGGCGATGGATTAGATCCCGACTTCTTCAAGAAGTCGGGGATCTGGTTGTTTAGTCAGCTTCAAACCTTGCTAAGTTGAGATTCACCGGAAAGCTTTTGAAAAATTAATAACCTATCTTCTTCCGCAGTTTCGCGATTTAAATCAGACAGTTCGTAATAGGAATCTGTTTCGGGCAAGTAGATTGCCGGTAAATTATCAGGCAGGATTAAATAAGTGTTTTTCACCTGTAAATCCTTGTCTATATCTAATGAATATAGAAATCCGTCAACAGGATTTACAATTAACTCGTGCAATGAAACTTGTCCCTCTATGTAAAGCTTGAGAGTTACTCGTGCAACTCTGAAAACCAACCAGCGATTGTACAAATTATCTACATCGCACCAAGAATAAAGATAGCTATCGCCGTATTCATTCTCAAAAAGCGATAGCAGGGGGCCGTCGAAATACTCTAAATTGACTATGCTTCTGAGAGATAAAGGAAATTTACTTAGTTTAAATCCTATTAATTGTTCCATTTTTTTGTACCTTACAATAAACAAGATGTTATTACAAATTTTGCTGCTCAATCAGCAGTAGCAAATTCATGTAGGCTCAAGTGACCGTTATCATCTATTTTGGAGACAACTCCATCTGTCTTGTCGATCGAGCCTGCTGCTATGTGAGTCCCCAGAGAATCGCGGAGTTTTTTTCTTTTTTTTGTTAGTTTTAAATAACGTTTTTCGGCATTTTCCTTGGTATCAAATAATGATAGCGCATAACCTTGACATCTGGTTGCTTCTGTTTCTGGTTGTAGGTTGCGCTGCGGAGTTATTATCAGCACTGGTTTAAAGTTATTAATAGATCGTTCATCATGGGGTTCAAATACAAATCTAAAAGCCAGCATTTCTTTAGGTTCATAGTCCTGTGGCGGGCATTGAGTTGAAAGCTTATCTATATATTCTTGGTGTTTGAAACACATATTGATAATTTTAGTAGCCGATTTGATTTTAAATTTTAAATGTTAGCAGAAAATCGCTATTTTTTATATCAATTGTAATCCGTGCTTTTTGCTGTAAAATCAGTGGGGCATTCCTCTTAACTATAGTATTTTTAAGTCTGTACAGCAAATCACCTAAAAATTTGGCGATCGCGCTTTAAAATCCCGAACCGGGTTGTTTCAGAAACTCTGCTTCTTCCGGGGTTGTTTCGCGTCCGAGAATTTCATTGCGGTGGGGAAATCTCCCAAAACGCTCGATTATTTCCAAATGCTGCATCGCGTATTCAATGAATGAATCGCTGTCAGGTTCGCCGCTGAGTTGGCTAAATAGTTCGACAGATTTTTGCTGTTTTTCTAAGTTTTCGCTGTGTTCAAAAGGCAGATAAACAAATAATTTTTGTACAGTCAGCAATTCGCGATCGAATTTATTATTAATAGCGTATTCGGCGGTGGCTAAAGCTTTGCTGTCTGTGGCGAATGCTTGGGGCGTTCCCCGAAACATATTACGCGGAAATTGATCGAGCAGTATAATTAATGCTAGGCAGCTTTCGGGGGAATCTTGCCATGAGTCGAGTTGACCGGAGGCGGCGAGTTCGTATTGCTGCATAAAGCGCGATCGCACTTCTGCATCAAAATCCGCATCTTTTTCAAACCATTTCTTTTGGACTTTGCCAAACTCGGGAGATTGCGATCGACCAAACCAAAAATCTAAAACTTCATTCATTAGCAATCTAGTATGCGATTGATTGTTGATTAAAGCTTCTGTTTCTGTAGTTGCACAAAATGCGATCTCTGCACAACTACAAACCGCAGCGATTAATGATTAGCAATGCTCACTTAGGAACTTTTGTTGTCCGGTGCTTAAATTTACGAATTAGTAAACAGTCTGTCCCAAGTTTGACCTCCCACAACTCCGTCTACAGGAATATCAGCTTGTCGCTGAAATCTTTTCACTGCATTTTCGGTTGTCGGACCGAACACGCCATCAATTACGATCGGGTGTGGGGACAAGCCCCGCGCGTTCAACAACTTTTGCAGTTTCTTCACATCGTGCCCTTTCGATCCGCATTTTAAAATCCTTTTATGGTGTCTTACTGCTGGTCGATGGCAATCATCAGTAGAGCAAACTGCGGAGCCTGCTGCATAGTTTGCTCTACTTGTGCCCGTCAAAACTAATAGGGCGAGAATTGCTAGTAAATAATAAAAAGTCTGTGATCCGGCCATACTTTCCCTGTTAATTTTTCAAGCGTTTTTTGCAAGTTGGACGATTGTTTGAGGGTGAGAAACCGGGTTTATAGGATGGGGGCATCCAATCTTGATTGACCGGGTTTCTGGCAACAGTCAACCGACATTCTACAATATAAGTGGCTTTACTGCAAAATCTCCGATCGTGCAAGTTAAATTTTGTTGCTCTTTGGTAGCAGCAAAGGTAACAATTACTTCGCAAGCAACTGCCACCGTCAGCATTACCAAGTTTCGCGCCAGCGGGTAATCGCAAACGTCATCATTCGCCGCTGAAGGAACCCGATAGTGTTCGTTCCAAATTATTTCGGAGTAATCGGCAGCTAATCCGACGTGCACGCAGGGAAGGGAGGCACTCGCACAGTAATCCTTGACTGCTTGCCGCCCGACACTGTTATCAAAAGTATCGATGACTGTGGCGCTGACAGCAAGCAGCCGATCGGCATTTGCGGGTGTCAATTCTTTTGAGTGCGCGTCAATGCTGACTCCCAAAGCGCGGTAGAGGTTGTTGGCGAGAATTTTGGCTTTGAATGCGCCGATGTCCGATCGATAATAGGGTTGAGTGGAAAGGTTGCGTTCCTCAATGCGATCGCGATCGATGACTTTTAACTGACAAAAGCCCGATCGCGCGAGACTTTCTGTAATATTCGCACCCAAAGCGCCCGCCCCGCACACCGTTACCGGGAAATTTTTGATCTGCGACATCACTGCGGCACTTCTGTAAAGTTGTTCGTGAAAAAATATACTCATGGTAATTGCGAATTGGGCATTGGGCATTGGGCATTGGGCATTGGGCATTGGGCATTGGGCATTGGTTATTTCTTGATTATTTTTTATTAGAAAAACCAGGATCAACTAACAACTAACAACTAACAACTGACAACTGACAACTAACTATTAGATATTCCCCGATGCCCCATGCCCCATGCCCCATGCCCCATTCCCATTATCTATCTTCGACGACTCCAACCAATGAATGCAAGTCGAAGTCTTTGTCCAATCCGCTGAGACAAATCCCCGCACTCATAACTGTCAAGTCATTTTTGGCGATCGCAGAAGTGTGGTGTTCTCCCGTTCCGCTAGTCCATTCAACCAGCCAATAATTTTCGCGATCGCAAAAATCCCGCAATTCACCGCCGCCCATTTTTAGCGCCCCCTGCAAGCGCTGTTGGGCCCGGACTTTCGGATCGAAATCTTTAATATTTCTGGACACCAATTCGTAAACTGTTCGCATTTCCGGTGTCATCCCTTTAAAGCGAACATCTTGAGGCAAAATCAACTTTTTTATAGCTGCTTTTAACTTCTCAGACGGCAGCGGATCGGCGCGCCTGTCAATCTCTTCAAACCACAAACAATGACCGTCCCAGCGCGCAACAATCGGCTCAAAATGCGAACCTTCTGTTACTAAATGAACTGGTACGGGTTTTGCAACACCAGTGCGCTGTTTAGCATCAGATTCGTTAACAGGATAAGCCAGCCAAGTTTGCCCTTGCAGCACGCAAGCCAACTGCAAGCGAACGGGTACGAGCAGTTGCAAATACTCGGCCACTTGCGGCAAACTTGGTTCCTCAATCACCGCAGCAATTTTCTCATTGACTGGCCCAAAAATAGCCCATCCTTCAAAGTTGGGCGGCTGCGGTTGAAAAGTATAAACCATTGAGCTAACCCGTATCCGCACGCTTCCCCCCTGCACGCAAGGAGCCAGGAATTGAGTATCGAGCAGTTGCCGTTCTTGGGCCGCGAGTTGGCTGATTATTTTGCGAATATCTGCCACTGGATTGACCTCCGTAATCTTACTTTTTTTACCGATAGAACTTTTAATTTAAGCAAAAATAAAGCTTTGTAAACACTCTTGACACGAATCCTTACCCTAATATAATATTGAGCGATCATCCAATTTTAATCTTGTAGATCTCTCCAGTAAATATGCTGCAAAAGCTCTTTTCTAAGTTGGTTGTATTGACAGCTTTAACACTTCCGACTTTTGGATCAACCGAGGTAGCTAAAGCTCAGAACACCTATGGAGCTACTGCTTATTCTCCGACTTCTGACGCCACTGGTATTAGTTGGGATTATGCTACAGAGAAAGAAGCACTAAAGGCAGCAGTAGCTGTCTGCAATAAACAAAGCGAAGGTGCTAACGATTGCAAAGCGCTGACCTCTAATAGCAATAATTGTGGAGCGATCGCAGTAGGCAAAGGAGGAGCAGGTGCGGGCTGGGCCGGCGATAAAGCAGCAGCAGAAGCTCAAGCTCTCGCCGGTTGCAGCGAACTAGATGGCGGCAACTGTAAAGTGCAGCTTTCAGCTTGCAACAACTAATTAAAGGGATCAAAATCGGTGGAAGAGGTGTATATGTGGGCTGCTAAAGCAGCTTAAAAAATAGTAAATGTATGGTGTGCATTGCACACCATACCAAATACAAATCAGCTAAAATGAGGGTACGCAATGCACACCCTACGCAGTTAATCTCCTACTTCGGAAGTAACTGCATCGGGTGGCAGCAAACTTTCTAATCTATCTTTAGACCAATATTCAGTAGGGTAAGCAAGTGCAATAATATCAGAGAGTCGAATCAGCCACGTAACTTGCCCGTAAGCATCGAGATGTTCCGCCTGTTCGTTAGGGGGAACTATCACCAAAAGTTCCACAAACTCCCCGAACAAATTAGTCGGGATGCCGCCGAAACTACTATTATTTGTTTTAATCCAAACTTTACTGCCTCGATCGAGAGCTTCTTGGAGTCGCTGGCAGAGCAAACTGGATTTTTTGAGCTGGGATTTTTTGGCTTTCGACTTTTTTCCCATAGTTTTAAGAAGTTAAAGTAGTTGTATTGTGGGTTGCACAGTTCGTTGCACAGTTCGTTGCACAGTTCGTTGCACAGTTCGTTGAGATTTAGCGCGAGCGCAGTTTGGTATAGAAACGGACTGGAGCAAAAAGGTCTATCGCCCCGTCGCTACCCCATCACTCTAGTCTATAAGAAAGCGCTGTACTGCGATCGTAATAACAATTTAATCGCAAAATGGGGAAATGACACCAGCTCAAAAAAAATGCCACTGTCGCCAAACTCCAAACCCTGGTTGTCATCAGTGATTCGCAATCTAAAATCTAAAATCTAAATTGGTATTACCTGCCGTATCATGTTACACAATCAGTCAACGAGGTCGGTGTTTCTACTGTGCCCAAATGCAGTATAATCGGCGGAATCTTCCCAAATCGTTTAAGTAAAACAATGGACTGGCGAAAGCTCATTCATCCAAACTCGAAAGCTTCAACAAGTCAACCAGCAGCCCCAGAAACTCGATTGTCTGTAGAATTTTTGCTGGGGCTCTTTGCTGCGGGATGGACACAACAGCAGGTTTTAGAGAAATATCCTGCACTCACTGCAGAAAAGTTGCGCGCGGCTTTGGCTGGTGCGGATTCCCAGTTAGTGTCATCCATCGCTAATCCAGAATTACAAGCAATTATCGCTCAAACTAGAGAATAATTTACAATGCTAACACCTGAAGGATTGCGGGCTGTTTTTCGTTGGCTGCTGAATGTATCCGTATATAAAAGTTCTACTTGACGCGATAATTCCAGGTTTTGATAGCTAAATCTATAAACCATCCTAAATTAATCTCTGTCTCGTTTTTGTAAATTTCCCACCATTCCCTAGTAGTGCTATCAATAGGTGGAGTAATTCCTTTAAGGAGATACAAAAGTAAGAAAAAAGTATTATAACCTAGTGCAGCTTGCGTCAAGTACATATTAGGTTTACACCATTTTAACATTCCATGCCTAGTCATTCCTGAAAATGTATTAGGTTGAGGTTGCTCTTTTAAGTTGATAGTATCTTTGGTACAAACAACCCATTCTAAGGAAGAGTTGTGAGCAAAGGGGTTGCCTCCTTTTTCTAAAACAAATCCCAATCGAGCTACGGGTGTTTTGATATTTTTATGAACGCTAGTTGGCAACCAAAGAAATAACACGACTCCCTTAGTCGTGTTAGTTATTTCTGCCAGTTTTGTGTGGTTAACTCCATCGCCAGTTCCATACAATATTTTTCTGTAAGTGGTACTAACCATTTCTTTTACTTTTGGCTGAGACAAAAGCAAAGTTCGCAACTTCAGAAAATCTGTATGATAGTCTGGTGGGAGCCTACCTACAAAATTGCGAGTAAAAGCAGGTAAACTGCTACGATCTAAATTAGGAGAGATTTCTGGCAACCCAAATACAGGGTAAGAAATTTCATAAATTTGACTTAATAGTTGAAATTGACCTGAATTATGATGATTTTGTACAGCAAATTCCCAAAAACAAAAATCTTCTTCAAATTTTGAAGCTTCTTTGTCTGTGTAATTATCAGCGTGAAAACTCGGTGCGATCGCTATCATTTTAACGGGCAAGGAATAGTCAATTTTATCATCAAAGCATTTATTGGTGATAATAGCTTTACGATACCGAGTTAACTGCGAAACTAATCCTCGATCTTCTTCATTTTTCAACTCCATAATTATCGGCTGCTTTTCGGATTTGGTACAGCACAATAAATCGCATCGCTGCATTTTTACAGTATGCTGCCTTTTGATTTTAATTAGCGATGGAAATATTTCATCAAATTTCTCATCTATATAATCTTCCAAATCCATCTCGGATTGAAACCTGATTTCACCACCAATATAAATTAACTTGCGATTAGCAGTTTTTACCCTCTCATTCAACCTTTTACCTTGGGTTGATAGATGTTTTGCTTTGAGGTATGGCACAGTAGCTCTCCCATAAAGTGAGCATTGCCCGCCAGCTTAACTCACGAGCCATGCCCAATTATATCACTTGTCATCCCTCACAGGCAGCGACGTGTCGAGAATTTCCATCAACAATTCCAGTCGCGAAGGACGGCTCAACATCGGCACTAAATTCGGTAAGGAGTAATAATCACCCGCAAACGTAAAGGTTTCCACCGATACTTGTTTGTCCTTCAATTGCTTCTGGACATATTCGCACCAAGCACCAACTCGCACAATCACAACATCAGGAATTACCCCCAAACTGCGGCAGTAATTCTGATAAGCATCTGCAAAATAAGGTGCAGCGTTTTCGCCTTCATCTGTCACCATAATGAATTGTTCGACAACCTGCTTTTTAATTCGCATTGCTTCCACCGCGCAACCGCAACTTGTGCCGCCGCCAGCGCGAATGTGCTTGAAAGCGCCTTCCCAGTCAGTCAATTCGCTGCCGTTTGCTTGCACTGGATACGGTATCGTGTCAAAGGCATAAACGAACAGTGCAGCCTCGGAAATGCCGGAAATCAAAGCAGCGAGACGCTTGCCGACTTCGATCGCACTTTCCATCGAACCAGACTTGTCAATCAACAAACCGGTTGCTTTGGCAATCTTGCCGCGCTTCTTCACCTGTTCGTTTGTCACCGCTTCCAGCTTGGCCGCCGTTGCTGCGTCGAAGTTCGCGCCCGCGCCCGCAACACTCGCTTTGTAAGCAGAAACCCGATCGCACTTTGCGGCTTCATCCAGCTTCGAGTCAATCAACTGCTTGACTTCCGCGTGATCCATCGCGCCGCGCGACTGAATCGATTTCAAATTGTTGATGACTTCCTGCGGCGACATCGAGTTAATCAGCGCGGCCAAAACCGTTGGCGTTAGCTGTTTGATCGCACCAACTGCGATCGTATACGGAATCTTGTACTCAACAATCAAATTCGCCTGTTCCGCAGGTGTCGTCGCCTTCGCCAACTGCTTCAAAACGAATGCCAGAGAGTCTTCCGGCGGATTGTCTTTAAACAGAATAGCATTAGCGCGATCGCTCGGCTTGACGTGCAGCGTTGCGTACAAATGCTTCATCGCCTTGCGGTTGCGGATTGCGGCGCGATCGAAAAACTGCGGATTCTTTTCCCGCGATTTCAGATAGCGAGTGACAGCAGTGCGCGCGCTGCGGGGCACCTTATTCTGGTGCCGCTTCATAAAGTCCACAATCCGCGAAACCTCGTAGGGAGGGAACTCTTGCAGCATCATAAACCCGGCATCTCGGTGTTCCGTCAGCGCCGAAGTCAGCAAATTTCCGGCAAAAACTTCCTTGTGATCGCGCACGTCGCCGTGGCGTTGATACCACACTGCTAAATGACCGTAAAAAATGGGGTCTAATTCGATAATTAACTTGTGAATTTCTGCTACTTTTTCTAATACACGGTGAGGAGTGGTGAGCAGACTGTTGAGCATTTCCAAACGCAAATCGCGTTCTGCTGTATTCATATTCATTGGTGTTACCTAATATTTTGCACCTAGCGCCTTAGTCCGCCAGGGATTGAAATCCCTGGCTCAAAGCTTAAGTCCTCTTAAGAGGACTGAAATGCGTGTTTACAAATGTATTTTTTGTGATTAAAAACGAACCAAAACAAATATCTTTAGTCCTCTTTAGAGGACTTTAGCTATTAGACAGGGATTTCAATCCCTGGCGGACTATTTCGGATTCGAGGGACTTCAAATCGGGTTCAACCCAGCTATTTCTGGCTTCCCAGGACATCAGGCGATCGCGCGTGTAGTAGCGAAAGGGTAAAGTGCGATCGGCATATTTTGCAATCAAACCGTTAGCCAGATCTACGATCGACCGATTTTGGCTTTCATCGGCGAGATACCGACGAATAGTTCGCATCCAAAACAGCGTTAGCGTTTCGTGATACCCGCTGTTTTGTGTGATTTCAATTCCTTGAACCGAGTTGTAACGTTTAATGCCATTGCGAATCGCATTTATCGCTTCTTGCTCCGAGTCATAACACAGATACCACAGGGCAACGGTTAAATGTGCTTCGTGCGTCCATTGACTTCGCAAGAGGTTGCATTCTTGGAAGGCATGAATCAGACTATCTATCTCCTTGGGCGCTCGGTAAATTAGAGTTGTATTTTTCATAATTTAATTATCCTCACCACTTTTATATCTAATATTTATAAATATGAGATGTTCCGCACAAGTTAGCAAAGCGTTTTGACTGTCCGATCGCTCTACCCCTGAGCTACAGCCCCTTAAACGGGGCTGGCAGGATTTGAACCTGCGACAAATCGATTAAAATGTGTGTATTCGCTTCACTCGTTAGGGTGCGGAACAAAATTTTTCTAATCTCTAAACTAGAAAGTTTTGACTTGTGATTCTTCTAAATTGCTCAATTATTTTTGCCTTTTATAGCATTAAAAGTCCCTCCACGCAAGTTAAGAAAGCCGTTGGCACATACGCAGGAGTTGAACCCGCGACCTTTTCTTTAAAGAGAAATGCTCTACCAAGAGCTAGTATGTAAGCTTCCTTTGTTGGGGCGCGAAGTGGAACTTTTAAGCGCCTGAAAGATATAAAAAATTCAGCTATAAAAGGCAGCGCACAAGTCAGAGAAGCTTTTTTTCAGCCGAGGGGCCGGTAGGAATGGAACCTACAATTGGATTTTAAGTTGAACGTTTCCAGTTTGTAAGCTTCTTTTGTTGGGGTGCGCTGTCTAATACGTGCTTTCAGTGAATTTCTAGCCGTAAACGGCTTCTGGGCGGACAATTAAATCACCGCTGGGACGGCGATCGAGCACGTAAGACTCGAAGCGCTCGCCCTTGACATCAAAATGCTTTGCCAGACGTTCCTTAATAGCCTTGTCGCTCATTCCTGCCGCGATACCCAGTTGGTTTTCTGCCAAGTCATAGGAACGTCCTTCAAAACGAATGTGAACCATTACCGATACCTCCTAGAGCAATTTTGGATTTTGGATTGGTAGCTTATCTGCTCTCGAATTTGGCTTTTTGTGAGACTTAGCAAATTGCCAGTAGCGGTAAAGATTCACGAAATCTGATAACCTTTACTGAAAGAAGCGCCGTTCTAGGTGATAAGCTTGTTTGATTTTGCGGATTTCCTCAGCCTTTTTGGTTGCTTGAAATCTGGCCGAACTTGTCTGTTCTGAATCCGCCTGAAATTCATTGAAATTAGACTGATTTACTACAGCATCTGACTCTGGTCGAGTCAGTTTGTAACCGAACAGTCTCGTATAAAGTAACAACATGACCATCGAGTCTGTATTGCAAGACTTCCAAATTGATGTTCCTTGAAATTTTGATCGTTTATTCAGTTGTCAAGGTTCAGAATTTGCACGGAAAATACAGGTTTTTGCTTGTCCTGTGCTTTCCATACTTTTATACTACATATGTAATACAAAGTTGTCAAGGGGGTCGGAAAAGTTTTTTAGATAAAACTTACACGAGGGGCGAGAAACCGGGTTTTTTCACCAAAATATTTCGTTGCTATCCGCAGAGTCGGTAAAAAACCGGGTTTCTTTGGTCAAAGCGCGATCGCGAACTGTAACATCGATCAAACGTCCTTAACATAAGAAATGCTATCGCGAATATTGTGGAAGCCAGCAGACTCGTAAAGATGCAAGGCACCTGATGAATTTTCAGCATCCACGCCGAGAATAGCAGTAGCAACACCGGCAGCTTTCAGCCGATGCAAACCAGCCAGCAACATCGCTCGTCCCAATCCCATTTTGCGGAAGCCGCGCCTAGTGCCGAGACAAGCAATCCAGCCTTCATTGCGCCCGGTACGATCGCACTCTTGCACACTAATCTCGCAGGAACAAAAACTGACAAATGTGCCGTCATCAGCAACAGCAATCAAGTCTAAATCATTTCTGTAATCGGGTTTAGCTAACTCGTGCTTAAATTTATCCACCGTTAAATCGTGATGATTCCAGTGATCGATAAACGACTGGTTGAACATTTCTACCCAAGCTGCCGCATCCTGTTCGCCGGGGAACTGACGCAGCGCGAAACCTTCGGGGAATTGCGGTTCAGGTATTGGTTCAGATAGCGATAGCGCCATTCGGCAAAAATAGCGATCGACCTTAAAACCGCAACTAGCCAGGACAGAAATGCGATCGCAATCCTCAGCGCGCGCGTAGGTTCGCAACTTCACGCGCGCGCCGCGCATCGCAGACACCTCGCGCATCCGCACTTCACTCCAGGCGATCGCGGCTGCTTCCACATCGCCTCCGCGCGCCTCCGGGTGGACGCGAAACCACAGCCAACCGTCAATTACTTCCCCAGGCTCAGAAACGGACAACTGAGCAAAACCGATTAATTTTCCCTCCGCATCTTCCCAAAGGCGAATATCCCGGCCTTTGTTGAAAAACGGGGCGTTAAATTCTTGTTGCAGTTCCGATATGGAAGTACCTTCGTCGAGCCGATCGACTTCTTCGCAAGTATTGATTAAATGGGCGATCGCAGTTAAATCGCGATCGCCCGCATAGCAGCGCGCCGAGAGATTGGCCATCATAGCTAATCACCTGTTCCTGTTGTTATTCAGTTTAAAAATAGCTTGGGCGATCGCACTTTTATCGATCAACTCGCCCCAATGGTCGATCGGCGTTAAAAATCCGACAACGCAAACACCCCGAGGCATCGAACCGCTACAGCAGTTGACTGCACTCGTGAGTTTCGATAAATTTAGGTTCAGGATTTGGGATGGGAGTAGAAGGACTTGAACCTTCGACCTTGAGATTAAGAGTCACCTGCTCTAACCAACTGAGCTATACTCCCGCATCTAAGCTAGTATAACACAACCCTTCGGAAAACTCAACTATTTTTGTAAAAATTTGTGGCGATCGCCCTTACTCAAATATTTAATGTAAGTTCCATCGCCCTGATTCCACATTTGATTTAAGCGCGATCGACCTCAAGCACCTCCCCAGAGTTGTGCAAAACGTTCGGCCGACCATCCAACCAAATCTGATACTTGGCCATCTCCAATCTCGACAATTCGCTTGACTCCATCTTGGCGCTCTACTGCATCCACACAGAAAAATTTGCTGTGAATTAATCAGTAAGGTGGACCTTGGCCCACCCTACTGATTCTAATTGGTTCCGAAAGCGTCTACTTCAGAATTCGGGAGACGACACCGGCGCCGACAGTGCGATTACCTTCGCGGATGGCAAAACGCATATTTTGTTCGATCGCGATCGGCTGCAACAACTTCACAGTCATATTAACCCGATCGCCCGGAATTACCATGTTGATCGCGCTTCCGTCATCAGCCGTAAAAGATGCGATCGTACCTGTAACATCCGTTGTCCGCACGTAGAATTGAGGGCGATATCCCGCAAAGAAAGGAGTTCGGCGGCCGCCTTCTTTTTCCGACAGCACGTAAACCTCAGAATCGAATTCAGTGTGAGGTTGAATTGAACCGGGTTTAGCAACCACCATCCCCCGCTCAATTTCGTCTTTTTGGATGCCGCGAAGCAACAAACCGACATTATCTCCAGCCATTCCTTCATCCAGAATTTGCTGGAACATTTCAACGCCGATAACAGTTATCGTGCGAGTGTTTTGGATTCCCACCAATTCCACAGTATCGCCGACTTTGATTTTACCCCGCTCGATTTTGCCAGTTGCGACAGTTCCCCGACCTTTGATCGAGAACACATCTTCAACAGCCATCAGAAAAGGTTTGTCAATATCGCGATCGGGGGTAGAAATCCATTCATCTACCGCATCCATCAAATCGTAAATGCCATCAACCCACTCATCCTCGCCGCGCTGAATTTTCGGATTAGCAGTCATTTTTTCCAGGGCTTTCAGTGCCGAACCTGCGACAATTGGAATATCATCGCCCGGGAAACCGTAAGAACTGAGAAGTTCGCGAATTTCTAACTCGACTAACTCCAAAATTTCCGCATCGTCCACCATATCTTTCTTATTCAAAAAGACAACCAACTTCGGCACTCCCACTTGCCGCGCTAACAAGATATGTTCGCGAGTTTGAGGCATCGAACCATCTGCAGCCGACACGACGAGGATTGCACCATCCATTTGAGCGGCACCCACGATCATGTTTTTCACGTAATCAGCGTGACCCGGACAATCAACGTGAGCATAATGGCGATCGCCAGTTTCATACTCAACGTGAGCCGTATTAATCGTGATTCCCCGCTGTTTCTCTTCCGGTGCAGCATCGATTTCATCGTATTTTTTAGCCTTGGCCCGACCCTGTGCAGCCAGCGTCATTGTAATTGCCGCTGTTAGGGTTGTTTTGCCGTGGTCAACGTGACCGATCGTACCGACATTGACGTGGGGTTTGTTCCGTTCAAATTTGGTGCGGGACATTACATTTGATTCTCCTCTAAGAGTTGTTTTTGGTTCTTAATCATGAGTTTTGAGTCCTTAGCCTGTTATTAATGACTAAGGACTGATGACTAATGATTAAAAAGGAAAGTGGAGGAGTCGAACCTCTACAGCTTTCGCTGCACCCTGGTATTCCAAACCAGTTGCCCTCCACACAGCCGCACTTTCCAAGTTTTTGATTTTTAACCGCAGATAAACGCTGATTAAGGCAGATAGATTGAAAGTGGGTGGTATAGGAGTTGAACCTATCTGGTACCGGTTAAAAGCCGGGTGCATAACCGCTTTGCTAACCACCCTTAAAAATTCAGCGTTTGTGTAATTCCTAAAAAATTATTGTGTAGTAAACACTTCAGTCCTTTTTTGCCCCCAGCAATTGCAACGCCTAAAGTCCCGATTGCTAATGCTTCACTCGATAATGAAGTAACATGAAACCGTTGCTATAGATTTTGCGATCGGCAAGTTCCAAATTTGTCGTATCTAGTGCACGGGAAAAAAGAGGAATTCCAGATCCGATAACTAGCGGATTCAACTTCACAATTATCTCGTCAATCTCAGAAAAAAGAGTTGTCGCTAAAGCGCCACCACCGCACAGCCAGATGTCTTTACCCGTTTCTTTTTTCAATTCCTTAACCAATGCAACAGGATTGTCCGAAACAAGTTCAATATTCTGATCGGGACTGGCTTTCATAGTGCGCGAAAAAACATACTGCTTCAAGGTAGGATAAGGATTAGTTACACCAACATTTAGCCCTCCCTCATAGGTTTTCCGTCCCATCAAAACCGCATCAAACTGCTTGTTCTCTGCACGAATGCCTCGTGCTTCCTGAAAGTGAGCCGGAAAAGTTTCAGGAAAGGAATCGAACAAATCAGCGAAATGCTCTCCTTCCATAGGAAAACAATCAAATGAGCCATCTTCGCGAGCAATAAACCCGTCAACGGTGCAAGCAACGTAATATTTTAGTTTTCTCATATTTAACCTTTGTTTTGATAATTTGATATTACAACAATTTTACATCGTACTGTTTGAACCTATCGTCATGTGTAATGATAGTGTAATCTTCTGCTTGGGATTGAGAAATAATTAGGCGATCGAAAGGATCTTGATGGTAAAAAGGAAGATTTTGCAATTTATCGTAATGGAGGAACTTAGTTTCTAGAATTTGAAAGTCGTGGTCGATCAGAAAAATTTCTAACTCCGACACAGAAATAGACAAAGACAACTTACCGATGCTGATTTTGATAGTAAGCTCCCACAGACTCGCTTGGCTGATATAGATTTCATTGACAGGATTAGCAATCAGCGAGCGCACATACTCATCAAGCCGAGCGTTACCTTCAACAAACCAAATTAGAATGTGAGTGTCAATTAGATATTTCATGGCAACATATATTCTTCAAAACCAGGAGGTGTTTCATCAAAATCATCCGCAACGTAAGTAAAAATTCCTTGACCACAGCCAAATTGACGAGGTTTGAGAACAGCAGTCTTTTCGGGTGACTTTTCTTTCAGTTTTTGGATTTCGTTTAAAAGTTGAATATCCTTTAATAACAAAATCCACTGAATCAATTCTAATTTGAGAACTTGAATGCTCATGGCTTCTATGTTGAATAACTAGCAAATCTAGACTTATTATAAACCAATCCATCCACCGAGGAGGTACTGCCCCTCCTATCGCCGCGTTATCAGCACGGTGTCTCGCTTTTCGACTTCCGGTGGGTCAAAAGGAAGATGAAGGAATCTAACCCTTACAGTTACCTGTACCCCAGTTTTCAAGACTGGTTGCCAACCATTTAGCGGCATCTTCCAAGGGGTGTCTGACGGGAATTGAACCCGCTATTACTGGTTCCACAAACCAGCGCCGCTACCGCTTTGGCTTCAGACACCGCAAGTGGAGTCAAGGAGAATCGAACTCCTGGCCTCTTGCGTGCAAAGCAAGCGCTCTACCAATTGAGCTATGACCCCGCGTAAAAGATTCACCTGTGGAGTAAATCTAAAATCTAAAATCTAAAATTGGTGTGGTGGATTGCGATCGGATTTGAACCGATATCTTTCTAACAGCCAGTTAGATGCTTTACCAATTAAGCTACGAACCCCAGACAGCAGGATCGGTAGGACTTGAACCCACAACATTCGAGGTAGAAGCTCGACACTCTATCCAGTTGAGTTACGCTCCCATGTTTTTTGTTAATGTGCGATTCCCTACGGGATAGCTGCGCTTCACGCACTTTGACGTGCAAGTTATCAGAGCATTGCGTTTTCTCAGTTACTAGAGGGACTCCGCCGATGAGTTATTACACACTCTTTAAAGGATGGCTACCTTTAAGCCAACCTGCCGGGTTCATGGCACTCCTCGTTCTCAAACGCCCGCTGATTTTGACAGCGTTACCTTTCCTCTCGTACTAAAGTATGTAGGCTCCAAAGATTGGGGCACGCAAAGGGCGATCGATCTTAATATAAAAAATTATCCATTCAATGGAATCAACCTCCTTAAATTAAAGCAAAAACAACGAGAGTGGCAGGACTCGAACCCACAACATCCGCGTCCGAAGCGCGGCGCTCTATCCATTGAGCTACACTCCCATAAATTGGTAGTCCTGACAGGAGATTACCCCGCGTCTGCTTGTAAGGCAAACGCTCTACCATCGAAGCTCAGGACTACAAAAGCGGATGATGGGACTTGAACCCATGCGCTGAGAATGGCATACTCAGATGCTAGCCGCTACATGACATCCGCAAACCGATTTAAAATTTGAGATTTTGGATTTAACTGAGATGTTGCACCAGTGTCAATAAGCTTTTTATGAACAGGCAAGATGCCTGTTCCACAAGAAAATCTACTCTTTGTGGAACAGGCATCTTGCCTGTTCTGGAGAATGGTGCAAAATGTGAGATTTAACAAACTTCTTGTTTCGCCAAGCGGATAACGAGGCTCGAACTCGTGCCTAGAGTTTGGAAGACTCGAATGCTACCGTTACACCATATCCGCAATTGTGGGGCTGGTGATAGGAATTGAACCTACAACCGACTGATTACAAATCAGTTGCTCTGCCTAATTGAGCTACACCAGCACGCCAAGCAGATGGTGAGATTTGAACTGGCCAGAAAGCTTTACAAAAGCCTCATGTTGCCAATTACATCACACCTGCATTTTTGGTGGCGGGGGCAGGAGTTGAACCTGCTATTAAGAGGCTTATGAGACCTCCAAGCCTACCCAGGCTACTTCACCCGCGATGTCACCAAATACCCCTGACTGGCATCGAACCAGCACTAACTAGATCCTAAATCTAGCGCCTCTACCGATTGGGCTACAGGGGCAAAACCGATTTGAGATTTGAGATTTGAGATTTGAGATTGAATAAAACCTCATACCCCTGACAGGCCTCGAACCTGCAAAAAACACTCGTTTTGAGCGAGTGATGTTTTCCAATTACATCACAGGAGTAAAGTCGGGATGGTTGGATTTGAACCAACGACTCCATGCTCCCAAAGCATGGCTTCTGGCCGCTGAATTACATCCCGTTCATGCTCCTAGTGAGACTCGAACTCACACTCAAAATAAAACAGATTTTAAGTCTGCCGCGTCTGCCAATTCCGCCACAGGAGCAAGTAAAAATTTAGTTGAAAATTTGGTACTCGGGAGTGAGATTTGAACTCACACAACACAATTTTTGAAATTGCGGCCTCTGCCAATTGGGCTACAGGAGTGTAATTGATCTGCTTTGGTAATAGCAGAACTGGGAAGGCAGGGATCGAACCTGCATTTTTCCGCTTTCAAAGAGCGGTGCCATACCGATTAGGCGACTTCCCAATTATTGGGTGCCGGGGTAGCCTTTGAACCTACAGAAACTCCTATTTCAGAGATAGGCGACTTTACCAATTTGTCTACCCGGCAATTTAAAAAATGGCTGCCCCAGTAGGACTCGAACCTACAACCTAGCGGTTAACAACCGCTTGCTCTACCATTGAGCTATAAGGCAACGCAATCCCCCAAGTCAGTATCGAACTGACGACCTCTTATTCTTCAGACAAGCGCTCTACCAACTGAGCTATCGGGGGAAAACGGAGAAGGAGGGATTTGAACCCTCGACGGCTGTTAAACCGCTCTTTCTTAGCAGGAAAGCGCCTTAAGCCTCTCGGCCACCTCTCCGAGCGCGAGAACGGAGGGATTTGAACCCTCAATCTTCAGTTTTATTAACTGAGATGTTATCCGGCTACACCACGTTCTCACAATTGCAACTGCGGATTAAATGCAGTTACAAATGGGTCGGGCTGGAATTGAACCAGCAACGCTTTAAGCTACTGTTTTACAGACAGCTACCCACGCCAATAGGAGGGCCGACCCAAGATAGAAATTTTGGTAGGTCGTCGAGGAATTGAACCTCGATCCATCCGCTTAAAAGGCGGCTGCAAAACCATTCTGCCAACGACCCACGAGAAGTGCTGACGGGAGTTGAACCCGCAATCACTTGGGTGAAAACCAAGCGGCTTAAACCATTTGCCTACAGCACTATAAATTGGCACAGGAACTGAGATTTGAACTCAGAATGCTGGTTTTGGAGACCAGAGTGTTGCCAGTTACACCATCCCTGCTTGTGGTCGCAGCGGCCGGAATTGAACCCGCATTGACCAAGGTATGAACTTGGCGCTTTACCATTAAGCTACGCTGCAAGGTCACTTTCGCTTCGTTCCTTTTCAAAGTTAAAAAAATCAATTAAAAGACTGTTAGTTTAATCTTTTAATTTCTATTTTTTAATTTCTGATTAGGAACAGAGGTTAGGGCGGGATTTGAACCCGCGAAATTCGGTTTTGCAGACCGACGCCTTCAACCACTCGGCCACCTAACCTGGGAGTCCCGACGAGGTTTGCACTCGCAATCTTCTCCTTGAGGGGGAGACGGCTTGACTTTTGCCTACGGGACTTTGACGGGAGTAACGAGACTTGAACTCGCAACCTTTCGCTCGACAGGCGACTGCTCTGACCGGTTGAGCTATACCCCCGCGAAAATGAACAATATTCTGTCCTTAAATTACTGAAGTTGGGACGGGTGGCGGTTGATTCCGCGTACTACAACCCGATCGGGCTATTGTTGCCGGAGTCTACACCGCCAATGTCCACAATTATGTGACATGATTAACTTCCTATTCAGTTTTCAAGGTTCATATTGCTCGTGGGGTAAGGCTTTGAAGCTCTTTCCCCTTCGCCATACTTTTATACTACATTACGTATTACAAGACTGTCAAGGGGGTAATACAACTTTTTTTTTAAAGTTGCTGCGAAGCGGGAAAAGTGAGGCGCTGCTTTTTGCTAAACCCCTTATAAATCAAATATTTGGCTGCTGCAATGGTAGTGTCGCGTTAGTTGAATCCGATGCTGAAATTGTACTACACTCGAATTTCTCTAAATTCTCGCCGTCGCGCGAGGTGGCACTTCAGGAAAAGCAGATTGCGTTTGAGCCGATCGCACTTAACCTCGACGCCGACCACTTTGCACCGGATTTTCTGGCAATTAACGCGTTCCACCGCATATCGGTTTTAGTGGATGAAGACTTGACTGTGGTGGAGTCGCTGGCAATTCTCGATGATCGGGAGGCGAAATATCCCACGCCTGCACTGTCAATCCCCGCTGAGACATATTTATAGAAAACTTCGATCGCAACGGCAAGAATTAACACTGACGAAAATGCCGATAGCCCAAACTCGCACAAAAGATTAATCGCCCTGCGATAATCAGCTTTTAGATATCCAATACTACAAATCAAACCTTGTCTGAATTGCCCTTAACTCCCGTGCCCGCATTGCCAGAAGCCGATCGCCCAAACCTCCCTCACTGGCTACACTCCTTAGATACCTGTCCGAGTACCAACAGTTGGGCGATCGCCCGCGCCGCCCAACTCCACCACGGAGATGCAGTATTTACCAAGCGACAAACCAGCGGGCGCGGCCAACACGGGCGCACCTGGCACGCCCCAACCGGTGTCTTGACAGCCAGTTTTGTACTCGACAACCTCAACCCCAATCTATTGCCGGGACTCAGTTTAGCAGCGGGTTTAGCCGTGATTTACGCGATCGAAGATTTGGTTCCCGACTGTCGCGATATGCTGCGCCTGAAATGGCCAAACGATGTCTGGATCGATCGCCACAAATTAGCGGGAATTCTCTGCGAAGCTACTTCCGGCAATGTTGTTGGTAAAACTCGCGCCGTTGTGGGAATTGGACTCAACCGCTGCGTAGATTTCGCGGCTGCGGGATTGGATGAAATGGCGATCGGCAATGCGGTAAGCTTGCATTCTATTGCTAGTACAGTACCAGATGAACTGTGTTTGCTCGATCGACTGCGGCACTATTTACTCGAACTAGCCGATATGTTTTCCACCACAGACAAGCCAGCCTCCAAGTCCGGTTTAGCGCTACTTTTGCCGGAATTGCGCCGCCGCGATGCGTTGATTGGCCACCCGGTGGCGATCGAACTTGCGTCGGAAACCATCTGCGGAGAAGCCGCCGGCATTGATGGAAGCGGCCGCTTGTTAGTATGCTTGGCGGGCGATCGAATACAACCCTTTACCTCTGGGCGAGTTCGATTAATTTAAGAGGAAGAAGGAAGAAGGAAGAAGGAAGAAGGAAGAAGGAAGAAGGAAGAAGGAAGAAAGGAAATGCAGTCATAGCAATATTTTCAGCGATAAAAAATGTTCTAACCTTCTTGCCAGTTACTATAAATTAAGAGAAAAAAGTCATTAGTTATTAGGGAAAATTCCCAATTAACAATGCCCGATGCCCGATGCCCGATTCCCTATCCCCAATTCCCAATTCCCGATGCCCGATTCCCAATTCCCAATTCCCAATTCCCAATTCCCAATTTTAATTTACCACCTCAAATACTACCAATCTGCTCAGCCACAGCGGTTGATTTGCCTCCACACCTTCGGGACGACCCTTAGTAGAAGCAACTTGTATTCTGTTGCCATTTATCCCTTGTCTAACCAAAATACCTTTCACATTTGTCGCCCTTTCCAGTGCCAACTTTTGATTTTCTACCGGAGTGCTTTTAAAATCGCTGTAGCCAACTATCCTTAAATTCTTCGTGCTATTTTTCTCCATATATTCCTTGACTTTACTAAGCTTTTGTGCTACATCTTTCGCCTCCAAACTTGCCGAACCTGCACCGAAATACACGCGAACTGGCATTATTATCTTTGGCGGCGGTGGAGTTCCTATTATCACTGTATTTGTTACGGACTTCACCCCCGGAATTTTCTCAAAAGCTTGAGTTATTTTCTGAGCATCTGGCACTTTGCTTACGCTGCCTGCAACGGCGACTTTTCCCTCTGCATAGCGAGCTGAGATATTAATGCTTTCTACTTTATTCAAAAGAGCTGCCGTCCGCTTGACATCGGCTTCGACTAAAACCGGATCGGGAGGTACTTCAACGGCTATAATTTTATTTTCAATTCTTGATTGTGGAGCCACTTGCTGAGCGATTTTTTCCGCTTTCAATCGCAGATTTTGATTCGGCACTCGTCCCGAAATCTGCAATAATTTATCTTTAACATCTGCCGCGATACGATAAACCGATAACTCTGGAGCAGATTGTAATGCTAAATTCGTATCTGCTTCTAAGCTCGCTTCAACTGCGCTGCGGTATTGATGAATTCCCCAAGGTACCCCAATTAAACCTAACGCTGCCAAACCGATAATTGGTAAAATGGGAAGTTTAGAAGATTTAACTTTTACCTCTGTATCGATTAATTTTTGCAATTTCGAGTTTACTTCTGGTGGTACAGTTGCTGGATCGCCGTTAAATGACCGAATTTGATCTCCGTATTCTTGAACAATATTGTTGAATATCGCTCGCATTTTGTACTTAAACCACTGGCGGGTTTCTCCTTGCATCACTACTGCCAGATAACACGAACCCGCTACTTCCAATACGATCGTAAATGGGCCGTATTCTATAGCATCAATCTCTGCAATATTTCCCGACTGAGATATGCAATCGTTGACAAAAGCCCGAATAGCAGTCAGCATCCCCGCTACCATGTCTGATTCTAGCTGTTCGCGTTCAGACTTCTGCACTGCTGAAATTACTAATCCCGATTCTGTTTGAATTAAAAATACAGCTTTAACACTCAGTGGTGTTGTTTCTTTCATCAGCAATTCTGCTTCAGAAATGCCCTGTAATTTGGATTTAATTTTGCGACTAATTCTCTCGGGACTTAAAGATGCTTCGAGTTTTTCATTAATTTCCCGCATCATCTCGGCGATGTATTTTAAAATCGTGCTGCCGATGATCGGATAAAGTGCATCCGACATTGCTTCTCGCTTGAGATGAATTTGCTGTTTGATAGCGGCGGCCATTTCCGGCGCGAGCGCCATTGCAATTTCATCGGGCGATTCACTGATTCTGTGGCTGATTCCTACAGGAAGAGCAGGCGATATGGCTACTCCCATCGATTGCCTGTTTTCTCGGGTTTTGGTATTAATTACTTCATCAATTATCGGAGCTATGGTTTCGGCAAATGATTTTCTCGACTCATTAATGGTTTGGATCATCATTTCGGGAAACATGATTTTAATTCGGGCAAGTAATTCTTCCCGATTGCCTCCCCATTCCGCATCAGTAATTTTGCGATCGAGTTCCCCTACTTTATCGTTGAGTCTGTAATTATAACTTACAACTTCATCTAACAATGGTAAAATAGACTCTATGACCGACTTTTGCAGTTGGGCGTGATGGCTAACCATCAGCTCGTCAATTAAAGGTTTCAGTAAATCGGTAAACAAGTCTGTCGATTCATAAATCCGGTGTTCGATCGCCACAATCTGTTGTTCGATCTTCCCGAGTCTTTGATCGATCCTTTTATTCTGAATGATGGCATCGACAGCGGGGCCGATCGCAGATTCTATCTCTAGCTTTGCTTCCCCGATGTTTCGAGACAGCATTTCTACAATCACTGGCATTATTCTTGCCATCAAGCCTTCTATCTCGGCTAAAACTTGCTGCTGAACTTCGACAATCTTACTTTCATTATTTAATATTTGTGCTGCAATACCGCTGTTTTGAAGAGCTGTGTTGACACCAGGCGCGATCGCCTCTCTCACCTCTAACTTTGTCTCCTCGATTTTCCGGTTCAGCGACTCAATCATTAACGGCATTAACCTTGCCATTATATCTTCCGGCTGAGATTTTTGCTGTCGCTGAAGATTATTTAGTCTACTTTCTACGTCGCTCAATTTTCCTTGAACTTCTCTTTGAAGAATTGCTGATTCTATCAAAGGTTCAATCGTCGCTGCTACTTGTAATTTTGATTCATCGATTTTCTGATTCAGCAAATCAGCTATTGCGGGCATTAGCATCGCCAGTATCTCTTCTGGCTTCTGAATAGGCGACTGTTGTGTAGCCAGTCGGCGTTCGATGATGCTCAATACTTTTTCTTCTATTTCTACCCAAGCTATTCTTACCTGTACTGAGGGGGTAACAGCTTCTACAATCTCTGATTTTAATTCACTAATTTTGCGGTTTAGCAATTCGCTAACTACTGGTACTAGCTGCTTGATTATATCTTCAGGTTGCTGCTGGTAACGCTGCTGAATATTCGCAACTCTATCTTCAATTCTTACTACCTGTTCTTCAAGTCCGTTTTGATTGTGAATTACTTGATTGACTTTTGGTGCGATCGCCGAAGCTACCTCTAACTTAGACTCCTCTACCTTACGCTTGAGCAGCTCGCCCACCACCAACATCAGCCGTTGCATTAACTGTTCTGAATTCGGCAGTTGCTGCTGGTTGAAGCTAGCAATTTTATTTTCCAAATCCGCTATTTTTGTCTGCAATTCGAGCCTATTAATTTGATCGCTGCTAGCGAGTTCGACCGCCTTTTTTAATTCCGACTTCAACCCCTCTAATTCATCTCTCATTAACTCGGGAATTAACGGCTTCAGTAAAGTCATCAACTCTTGGGGTTCAGACATCAACTTCTCACAATTTTCTAACCTTTGTTCCACGCTCAAAACATTACTGTAAAATTCCGGTAAATCCCTTTCAAACAGCAGTTGCTGCAACCGCTTAAACTCCTCCACTGCTTGTTCTAATTCTTCCTCCGACGGCGGATTTTTTTTTGCTCCCTTCGCCGCTATAGATAAATCGGGTTCCTGATTACTTTTTTCTCGTCTTTGAGAGGGGATCTCTTCATCGTTAGTTAATACTTCCGGTACAATACTCGGTGATTCGATCAGGAAAGACAATTGTTTGCGCCGATTTTCCTCATCCTCTAATCGCTGCACAGATTTTTCCGCAAGCGGTAATTTCAGCTCGCTTGGCTCTTTTTTGGATTTCTTCAATAACTGAAATTCAGTCAGTATGGTTAGCAATTCCTGAAGTTGCTCTCCAGCTTTAGAACTTGCCTGAGTTGCATCAGAAACCTCTTTTTCTGACTGATACATTTTGCCTGAATTATCATTAGATGCTGCCATACTGCCCTACCCAAACGTAATTTTTATCGACCGAAGGAAATTACCAGCTTGCTTGCCGCCTCACCCCAGCGACAATCAATAGGAATGACACAATTTCTCCAAGCGTCAGGCGTACTAAAGCTATCGCCTTATTTTAACTGCTGTTCTGCGACTAGCCAACTGGGCCGCCAACTGCAATGCTGCCTTCATGCTGGAGGCATCTGCAATCCCCTGACCTACAATATCAAAAGCTGTGCCGTGATCCGGAGAGGTGCGGACAAAAGGCAAGCCAATTGTAGTGTTGACTGCTTTATCGAAAGCCATCAATTTTACTGGAATCAACCCCTGGTCGTGGTACATTGCCAAGTAACCGTCGTGAGCTTCCTTGGCTAAACCGTACCAAACTTTAGCCGGTTTTACCCACAGGGTATCGGGGGGGACTGGCCCGTCTAACTGCACTTGAGGAAAGCGATCGCGCTGCGTTTCCAACCAAGGTATCATCCAGTCTTGCTCTTCATTTCCCAGTTTGCCATTTTCGCCGCTGTGAGGATTTAAGCCAGAAATCGCAATTTTCGGTCTTTCCAGCCCAAAATCTTCCCGCAAACAGTCTATCAGCAATTCTAGTTTTTCACTCAGTAATTCGGGACTCAACGCATCGGGGACTTGACGGAGGGAAATATGTGTGGTAGCCAGTAAAGTTACGAGCGTCCAGCCACTGTGGGGAGATGTGGCGGCAAACAGCATTCCGAATCGCTGCGATTTTGCTCTTTCTGCGAGGAGTTCTGTTTGTCCGGGATAATTGTAACCGGCCGCCTGCCAGCAAGTTTTGGAAATCGGGCCTGTCACGATGGCGGAGAATTCGCCGGCGATGGTACGGGCGATCGCGCTTTCCATGTAAGCAAAGCTAGCCGCCCCGCTAGCTGCACTCCCGACACCAGGGACAATTTCGCCCCACTTGCTGTCTGGTTCGATATCAATAATGTTTAATGTTTCGGGATTTGCCGCTTCTGCTGCTGGATTGCTCGATCGCAACTTATCGTAAGTTTCCTGCAAAACTCTCCTAGAACCTATAACCGTTGCCCTCAAACCAGCAGCGGGATCTGCCAATGCCTTGAGAATCACTTCCGGGCCAATTCCCGCCGGATCTCCGAGAGTTACAGCTAGTTGTGATTCCCGATCGAGACTCAAGGCAGTTTTCTCCAACAAAATACAGCAATTTCGGCACTGAAATTTTAGCATTCATGTACCTGGTTGCCCCAAATTATATTATCTTTATTTCATGCGATCGCCCAATTGGACATATAAAATCATGAATCCTGAAATTTTCACTGCAGCCTTTTTGTCCTTTTCCCTAATTTTCGTGGGTATAGGTGGAGGCTTCCTCCTGCTCAAATTGCAAGGCCGCGAAGAATAAGTTTTTTTCAACCAATCCTTCAGAAGCCTTCTACCTTCTGCCTTCTAGAGTCTACTTTCTGCCGAAAGCCAGCATTCTGCCGAATATCTCAAGCCTAAAATGAGAAAATTTCAGGTTTTTGTTAAGTTTTTATAACAAACTTAACAAAAACCTGATACCATCTTATTGAAAGTTTAAGATTCATAATTAATCCCTAGATGACTTTATTGATTTTAGGTGCCACCGGCACTCTCGGCCGCCAAATAGTCCGCCGCGCCCTAGACGAGGGCTACCAGGTGCGCTGTTTAGTCAGAAGTTACAGAAAAGCTGCATTTTTGAAAGAATGGGGCGCTGAACTCGTACCGGGGAACCTTTGCCAGCCAGACAGTCTGCCTCCGGCCCTAGAAGGCGTCAGTGCTATTATCGATGCAGCAACAGCGAGTGCAGCCGATTCTGTCAGCATCAAAAGAGTAGACTGGGACGGAAAAGTATCGCTGATCCAAGCAGCAGCAGCAGCAGGCATCAAGCGTTACATATTCTTTTCCTTTCTCGATGCGGAGAAATATCCCCAAGTCCCCTTGTTGGAAATCAAGCGCTGTACCGAATTGTTCTTAGCAGAATCCGGTCTAGACTACACAATCTTGAGACCTTGCGGCTTTTTGCAAGGACTGGTGAGCCTGTATGCAATGCCGATTTTGGACAATCAGGCAGTCTGGCTGCCCAACAAGCCATCCGCCCTTGCCTACATGAACACTCAGGACGTTGCTAAATTTGCCGTCCGGGCCCTTTCAGTTCCTGAAACCGAGAAAAAAAGCTTTCCGGTGGTGGGGAATCGCGCTTGGGATGCTGACGAAATCGTGCGGTTGTGCGAACGGCTGTCAGGGAAGCAAGCCAAAATTACGCGCACCCCAGACGCCTTGTTGAAGGCTACTCGTCAATTTGCTAAGTTCTTTCAGTGGAGTTGGAACGTAGCTGACAGATTGGCTTTTTCAGAAGTTTTGGCAGCCGGAAAACCCTTGAAAGCTCCGATGGATGACGTTTACAGTGTCTTCGGAATAGACCCTAAAGAAACTACTACTTTGGAGTCTTATCTCGAAGAATACTTTAATCTGATTATGAAGAAGCTCAAGGAAATAGAGTACGAGCAGCTTAAAACTAAAAAACGGAGTAAACAAAAAATGCCCTTTACATTTTAAAGTGCCGAAAGCAGGAATTATATACAACGATGTTAAACCTGTGGCTTGTCGCATCGCCGCAGAGTTGGAAGACAAGCTGACTGCCCGCGGCTGGGAGGTTTGCTCGGTTTCTGGTTCCGGAGGAATTCTGGGCTATTCTAGCCCCGATCGCCCGATGTGCCACAATCCGATCGAACAACTCGTCCCCCCCGGTTTTGACAGCGACATGGAGTTTGCAGTGGTTTTGGGCGGCGACGGTACGGTGCTGTCGGCATTTCGCCAAGTCGCTCCGATTGGAGTGCCGCTGCTGACTGTCAATACCGGTCACATGGGCTTTTTAACAGAAACTTACCTGAACTTGCTGCCGCAAGCTTTGGAAAAGGTAATCGCCGGAGAATACGAAATAGAAGAAAGATCGATGCTGGCGGTGCGGCTGTTTCGAGAAAACGACTGCCTCTGGGAAGCCCTTTGTCTCAATGAAATGGTGCTGCACCGGGAACCGCTGACTTGTATGTGTCATTTTGAAGTGGCGATCGGCCAGCACGCCTCTATTGACATTGCTGCAGATGGAGTCATCATCGCGACTCCCACAGGATCGACTGCTTACGCGCTTTCTGCGGGTGGCCCTGTGATCATTCCCGGAGTGCCGGTGTTGCAGTTGCTGCCTATTTGCCCGCATTCAATGGCTTCGCGGGCTTTGGTGTTTTCCAACACCGAGCCGGTCAAGATTTTGCCGGCAAGTCCGAACCGCCTGGTAATGGTGGTAGACGGGAACGGCGGATGTTATGTTCTGCCTGAAGATTGGGTGCAAGTCGAGCGAGCTCCGTACCCAGCCCGCTTTATTCGCGTGCAATCTTTTGAGTTTTTCCACATTTTGCGGGAAAAATTGGGCTGGGGCTTGCCTCACATTGCTAAACCAAGTTCGGTTGAGTTGCCTTGATAGTTGTTGTTGACACTCCCCGACTATCAAGGTACGGGGATTGTTGGCTCAACCAGTTGGCTTGCTCGTAGATATCATATCAAGTCCTAGCTGTAGGAGCTCGCAATTCCCGTTCCCGTTTTTCACCGATTGAAGGGATTTTGATTTCTTTATCTGTTGATAAATCGTAGAATAAAGCAGCAATTAGTGTTGGTAATGTAGCCCGACATTTATCCACCGGAATCCTTAATTCTCGATCGAGCTTCCGAATCATCTCCAAAGTCAGGCAATGTTTGCGAGATAACGCTCCCAATCAGTGGCGGTAGCTATCTCAGGACTCAGCACAGCGACTCTCGTCCGTCCGCTGCATTGGGGTTGTTATATTTCGCCTTCATTGCCTCAATGCTGATGCCCTTTCCTTCTCGGCAACTTGCAAATAACCTGACAGGTCGTTTTTGACTTCATCAATCGGGACTTGCTTAATTCCTCTCTCCTACCGAACTCGGCTAACCACCTCATTGCCTCCGATTTCTCTCGAAATGGAGTTTATTTCTATTCCCTATTCCCTAATTTACACAAACATTTTTTGCAGCAAGCCTTTTTTGAATTATTCGGTGCGCTGAATCTGTTACCCCACTGCTTCGGTTTGGGTCATGGGGACAGGGGAGATTGATATATTTGTAAGCCTTCGATAAAGCGAAAATCTTTGAGGTTTAGGGTATAAAGGCTAATGTTATGGGTTAGGGCGGTGGCGGCAATCATGGCATCGGGAATTGTGAGTTTATGGCTTAGGGAATATTGCGCCATGAGTTGAATGAATTGCTCTGAGATGGGTCGATCGATGGGAATATTTTGAAGTAAGTCGAGGTGTTTTTGAATGCGGTTGAGTTCGTTTTTGTTAAGTGCGCCATAGTACAGTTCTGCTCTAGTGATAATGCTAATGGTTAAGTTCTGGCTGCCGATTTGTCGTAGTTCTTGAATGATGGCGGTATTGTTTTTATAGAATTCGATGAGAATATTGGTGTCACACAAAATCATTGGTTTTCTTTGCCCCATGCGTCTTTGCGAATGTCGTCTAGAGTGATATTTTTTTCTTCCCAGATTCCGGCTAGCTCAAAAAAGGATTGTTCTTGATTGGAGTCATCTTTTTGTGGTTCTATCGTTTTAGTTTTGCTGGCTTGAAATTCTAGAAATTCGATAAATTCAATAACTTTATTGCGTTGTTCGGGGGAAAAATGTTGGATTTTTTGGATTGCCATTTCTAGGGTTAACATGGGTTTCTCCTTGGTTGTTTTTGGTACTATTTTAACGATTTACACAAACATCTTTTTTTGGGATCTACTAGCTTGTTGCACGGGTGCGCGATCGAAGCGTATCTATTGATTCTACCAATTTTCTGTAGGTCAAGCTCTCGATCGAGCTTCCGAATCATCTCCAAAGTCAGGCAGCGTTTATGAGATAACGGCTAAAGTGAGTGGCAATAGATCGCCTTTCAACTCAACTAAAAAATATCATATTTTGTCCGCTCCAATGATTTGTTATGCCCTGGTCGCTTAACAATCATTTGTCTTTGCGATAGGACGCATCCTCAGAGGAATCGCCAATAACTTCCCTGGACTACAGCCGTACAATAGTCAAATCCTGAAAAGGTAACTGGCTAAAGGTTTGAGCCTATCGGGATAAAAATTGTACAAACCATTGTCATACTGGATTATCCTCCGCAAGAAGTTGAGTTGAGTTGATTAGAGCATCTCTGGATCTGCGCTGATCTCCTATTACTGTAAAAGTGCGGATAATATTATCCATACATCGCCTTGCGTCAGCATAACCTCGTCTCTTTAATTCAGAGATTCTTTCAGGACTAAAATCTAATAAAGCAGAACCTTTTCCTATAAGAAAAGCATCCGATTTATTAATGGACTGCTCAGGACGGATCTCAATAATGGTTTGATCAGGAAAATCATATCGATCCCATGTTAACCCATTTTCTAAATGAATAACTATTGCATGGGTACAACCCTTTGCGGCTAAAGCTCCTAGTGGGACATTATCAGCAAGTGCGCCGTCTATATAATTCTTCCCATTAACTTGCCGTTTTGGAAAAGCTAGCGGTATTGCAGCACTAGCGAGAATTGTATTGTACAGAGTCTCGTTATCATCACAATCTTGAACGCAAAACCAATCAGCCTTTGTACCCATACGGGATCTAAAAAAATCTATTGCTGCTAGTAATAAATCGTTGTCTATATATGGAATGTTAAGAGAAGGAAAAGCGGTGATCCAGAGTTCTGTACCATTTCGCAACAGATCGGGTTTTACCGCTTGACGGAGAAAAATTTCGATTGGTGCTGGATTAAATATTGATTTTGTATCTTCTAGAATACCTATCTCATAAAGAAATGAAAGCATCCATTCTCGGAACATTGGAACAGTTGATTGCAAACCATAACTTATCAGTGGCTTCATAAGTCCAGCATTCGGGCGTAAAATCTCTGCTTCACCTAAGTCTGTCCAAAGTTGCTCTAATCGTTGAACTGATTGGCTAAAAGTCCCATTAGAAGCAAGCACTGCACCATTGAGAGCACCAATACTAGTACCAGCAATAATATGGGGATTTAGTCCAATTTCATCAAGGTATTTAAGAGCGCCAACTTGGTAAGCTCCTTTTGCTCCACCGCCTACCAAGACGAGTCCAACTGTAGATTTATTAGGATAGTTCATATAGTTTAGAAGGTTCTGGAAACTTTACCTAGACAATCATCAGCAATTTCTTCGACTATGTATGTAACTAACTCCCGTATTTCGAGCATTCGAGGGATTGATTCAATTTGCTGACGACATAGACCGATCGCATGACGGGCAGGGTTGTTAGGTCTACTTTCTTCTGGTAGCACATACATTTCTAAAGTAGTACCAATCGTAAAAATATAAGGAGTATTTAAAATACGGTGAGGATGAATAGAACGGACTTCAAGCAAGCTTGCTGCAAGGTCTACATCTTCTTTTTGTAATTCTTGACAAGAGATAGTTAGCAACTCACCGAAACCGATTAGTCCTTTAGGCATCTGCTTACTTGCAGTAACAATTTTGTTGGTTAAAAGCTGCCGATATTTCTCTCGATCATCCATTTGTAATTCGTAAAGTGAGACTGAACTAGAAAATACTTCTTGTGTGAGCAATACAATTTGAATTAACCAAGGTAGATTTTGATAAGTTTGTTCAGATTCCCAAGCTGCAAAAATACTATCAATATCTTCTTTGGCTGCCACGCGGATCTCTAGCTGGCGAACTTTTGCTTCTAATTTATCAATGCGATCTCCGAACTGTTTTGCTAAACTTTCCAGTTGAAACCCCAATGCTTGTAATACTGACTGCTGAGATTTTAACAGTCGAACAGCATTACGGACTTCTAGAAGCGATCGCTGTGTCTCTGTGAGAGCAACTTGAGAAATACTTAACGAGTCACATAGTTCCAAGACCCAATCTTGAAGAGCTTCTTGTCCAGCAATTAGATTACCATCTAGAATTAATCTACGTTTTTCGTTACTTCCATCAAATTTGTCGAAAAGCTTGCCGAAAAAACCTCGACTCTTGCGGTAGCGCAACATATCTTTGCTAACTGATAAACCATTAACTAAATCGATCAGAGCTTTATCCCCAACCATGGGAATTCTACGTTGTAATTCACACAGCTTTTGAGTAGAAGGATAGTACATATATCTTGACTTATTTATGTTGTGCCAAAAGATGCTCGGTCAAATCAAGATATGAACTACACTTTTTTATAGATTCAGTTGCCTCTGGAACAATAGTGTTCAACTCGTTTACAAGCTGATCCTTTTCCTCTTTTAATAGCTGTTGATCAGATTGTGCTTGTCTCAAGCTATCCCGATAACTACCCAAGTAAGTATCAAGATTGTCAAAGAAAGAATTAACTTTTTCTTTAAAATCTTCCTCAAGATATTTGTTAATTCCTAAACGCAAAGCATCTATGCTACTCTCAATTGAGTGATTGATTTCAGGAATCAATTCTTCTAAAGAAATTGTGTAATAATTTTCTTTGCGATCAGGCTTTTTCCTTTGTTCGTCTACTTCAAATTCAACAAACCAAAGCCAATTCCAAAAAGATCTCTTTTTTACTTTAATAGTTTCATATCCTTGGTCAACCATACGAGAATTATTTTTGATTCTTGGACTTGCAAAATTTATTCCATCTGAGTCAAAAGATGGGGCAGGGAAGGACAAATCAACGTTAAAATTCTGATTGAGTCTGGCTTTTGCCTGATTGATAATTGGCTTCGTCTCTTGATCGAGGAAATCAATCAACCCTCTTCGCTCCTTATCGATTTCTTGTTCAATTCTATCTTTATAACTTGATAAAATAGTTTCAGATTTCTGCTTGGCATAAAGAATAGATTGATTTGCAAATTTCTCAGCTTGTGCCTCAGTAGAAAACTCAAAGACTCCCGATGGTTTAAATTCCAAACTTCTAAACATCTTAGAGATCACATCAGGGAAAAGAGGTAATGAACTAATTGGCTTTAATAAAAATTTTCTTGCTTCTATATCTAATTTTTTTAGCGAATCAGCTTTCTCATACTCCTCTTTTGCGAAAAAGTCTTTAAGGTTTACCAAAGCACTTTTCCTAACGATTTCTAGAATTCCATCAAGATTTTTCTGGAGATTGAGTCTAACCCTTTCAACTTCCTTAAGTTTAATTCGGCACATTTCAAGACGCTTTAAGTCTGCCTCTAATGCCTGAACTTCATTGCGTAATTTTTCACCGTCTTGAGAAATTGCGCTACTTCGCAAAGATACATCATCTTTTAATTCATTCAACAGCCCTCGACAATAGTTAAGTGCTGACTTCATTGCTAGAGGGGCGGCTCTTTCCATAAGAGCATTGATAGAGCGATCTAGGAAAGTTGGAAAACCTGAGCCTTCCCAGATAAAGTCCGCTTCCTCTTTAAGCTTTTCAATATTGACAGTTTTAAGCTTATCTTTCCACCGTGTTCCCAAGGTTTGTTCTGCTAAAGCTCTTGCAGAATTATTAGTTTTGATATCCATATCTTCATTATTTTGGGCTTCTGTTAAAAAATTTGTCGCACAGAAGGCCCATCTTGCAGCCACTTCAAAAACGCGATCAGTATCATTTGGATTACCAAGCTCCAGATCGGCTAAAACGAATTGCTCTACCTTTTCCGATGTCATTGGATCATTTTCAGTCCGTTGATCAACCTTGTTGACCAAAACATAGAGATTTTCTTTGCCTAATAGCTCAATTATTGGTTTCACTTGACGCTTTATATCATCCGCAGCTTTGTTATTTAGCTGTGTAAAGTCAAGAACAATGAGAATAATCGAACTATTCTTTAATTGCTCTTCAACAACGGCTGACAGTTTGAGATTTTCTCCTGCTTCATTCGGTCCTGGTGTATCTACAATCACTAAGCTGCCAAGTAGATCAGCCTGCTCCTCTTGTTTTTGCGATCGCCAGAAAGGAGTTTCAATTCTTGGTAAATCTCGGATTCGTGCAAGTGGATCTTTCGTTGGCTCAAGTATAGAAGCCAAACGTACTATGTCATTTAGGGCTGTCAATACTCTCTTAATTTCATCAGTACCCTTGACCTGCTCAGAATTTAAGAATCCATCAGTAGTCTCAACTTCCTGCAATAATTCCTGTAAATGAGGATGTGTGGCGATCCTTTCTTGAGTTGTAGCCATTCCTTCATCACGAATTTTTCCTTTAATTGCTTCCATAGTTATATTGAAAGCATCACCACAATCTTTAGGGACAATTAATATAGGCTCTGTAAGATCTTTTTTAAATACAATTTCTGTAGGCAGAGTAGTCATTGCTGCCGCACGGCTTGGCAAAAGGTCGAATCCAACAACAGCATTGATAATCGTAGATTTGCCTGCCTTCATCGGGGCAACAATAGACATGACTAACTCAAGCTCTTCTACGTCATGCTTCTTGCTAGCTATTTGCCGTTCAAATTCTGCGTATTTTTTACCAGTACCATCAGATTTAAGCGCATTGCTGGCACGCCCCATTAGACTTTCAATTTTCTCTAAAAGTCCAATAACATCATTCTGTAAATCCCTAACCGAAACTTTCTTTAGCTGCTCAGAATAGTTAACTGCCATGATTTCCTCTAGGTATTGAACACAATAATTCTGACATTAGTATTAGTATGAGGTCTTGCGATCGCCAATAACTTCTCGGAACTTACCAAGGAAGCCGATTATCTTTACTTGCCCAATCTCTGATAGAAACAGATAACCTCAACGGCGCGAGCGGGTTTAGGGATAACTTATAATTGTATCGCAGTTGCGGTACCATACTGGATATAATCGAATAATACCGCAGCTTGATGATGTATGTCAACCCGTTCTTACTCCCCATCGGAATCTCCTTTCCTCGATAGAGTTCGCCACACGATTTGACTCAATCACTTAAGCCGTTGCACTGAAAAAAGCTATCTTTATTATATTTTAGATGAGAGTCGATCGAACACTGCGGCGATCGCCACAACCAAAACATTTATCACAACTTCTTCACGCACGAATAACTGTAACGGTTCGCCCCATTGGTGTCAGATGAATTTCAGTATTCAGTCGTTCTTCTAATTCGATCGCATTCTCGCGCCGATCGAATATCACCAACCACCCTTCATCTTGTCCCAATCGAGCCAAATATCCATCTAACTGTTCCAAACCTTTACTCAACGGATCGACTTTCCGAGTGCGCCAAACCTTCAGTTCAATTCCCAATGTTACCTCACCATAACGCAGACATAAATCCATTCTGTCGCGTCCGATCGCATATTCCCGTTCCAACGTTCCCCCACCATTAATCACCCGATGCAGAAACGCCATCAACACTAAATGCGGTGCAATTTCGGGATAAGAAGCACTTTTGAGTAACGGTTCACCATGTTGCAGCCAAAACGCGAGAAACGCTTGCAGGAGTGCATCTGGTAGTAGTTCGCCGCGATCGTTCAACCAACTCGGACGGATAATCGGTAAACTATCTTGCGGCCCTTGCGCCAAAACTCGCGGCAACACTTCTCGATAAATCGGATTGGCGATGACTAAACCCCCGGCTGGATCTCGTTTGAGCAAGCCCAAATCTACGAGGTATTGGCGATCGTCATTAGAAGATTCTGGCAATTCTCGTCCGGCTAGCATCGGCTCGATAATGGCTTTGACTCGGTTTTCTCGCAGTCGTTCTGCCAAACTATCTAAATGCGTATCTTGTCGTTTTATGAGAATTTCTTTGGCTTCTAAAATATGTTGTGGTGTAATTTCTATAGATTCATCTGTTACTAATTCTTCTACAATTTCCTTAGCTAAAGCATTCACTAACCAAGGTTGTCCCTGAGTCAGTTCAAAAGCTAAGGCTACCGCTTCAGGTGTAAAAACTTGTCCGGTATCTTCGGTATGTTGCGCGTAGAGTTCGGCGACTTCTGAGGCATTAAAATCTCTCAGAGTAATCGATCGCACTTTAATATTAAACGGACTGGATGTATTGAGTCGATCGCTTCCCCCCGCAGCCACTTTGTAATCGCGAACATCCCGCAAACCAATTAAACCCACCGATTGCGGAAACGCTTTCGGGCGATTGGGATAACCATCGCGTAATTGGCCCAGAATAGAAATCAAAGCTTGGTCTTGTAGTGCGTCAATTTCATCGATGAAAACCACCAAAGGACGAGATGAAACTTGTGTCCAAGCTTGTAAAGCAGCCCGAATTTTCTGTCCCGATTGCATCGCTGTCCAGTCAGGCGGTTGCAGTTCGAGTGGGAGACGGACGGAACTGTTATCTCGCCAAGCCCCCAAAATAGCCTCTTCTGCACCCGCAATGTCTTGACTGAAGGGTGCGCCGACTTCTACCGACAGCATCACGGCGGTGTATTGTCCGCTTTCGGTGAGTTGTTTGGCTAACGCCAGCATAGCGGTGGTTTTCCCCACTTGCCGGGGTGCATGGATGACGAAATAGTTGCGTTGAGCGATTAACCGTTCTAAGCTTGGTAAGCGTACCGTGGGCGACAGTGCGTAATGAATGTCTTCTTGGCATGGGCCAGCAGTATTGAACCAACGCGGCATAGGTCAACTGGGGCGAATGGGGCTGCTCTCAGTTTAGTGTACTGTTGTTGGAAAGGCGTTCTAGTTGTTAAGCGGGGGTTTGTATCGACTCTCCGGCCCCGATGAAACTCTCTGAGAGCGAAAGTCGTGCTCGATTCTTGATTCATAGAACGGAAGAACCCCAACTGCCAACTGACAAAGTTTCACTCTTCCACGCGATAGCCCAATTCCGCCAAACGAGTGCGGGACTGCCGCCATTTCGGCTGCACCTTGACAAATAATTCTAAATACACTTTGCCTTCAATTAACTTTTGAATCTGTTCTCGCGCCGCACTGCCGATCGACTTGAGCATACTGCCGCTTTTACCGATTAAAATGCCTTTTTGGGAATCCCGTTCGACGTGAATTGTCGCCAGAATGCGAGTAATTTTTGCTTCTTCTTGAACGATGTCGATCGCAATTGCTACGGAATGCGGCACTTCTTCCCGCGTCAGCAGCAAAATCTGTTCCCGAATCAATTCGCCCATAATAAAACGTTCCGGCTGGTCAGTCACCAAATCTGGCGGGTAATAATAAGGCCCAACCTCCAAATGTTCGATTAACAATTGTTGCAGCGGCTCCACACCCTCGCCCGTGAGAGCCGAAAATTTCACTACAGGCCACTCAGGATTGACAATTTGCTCGTAAGTTCGATCGATCAACACGGAATCCTCCGGTTGTTCGTCCAACTTATTCATCCCCAAAATCACCGGAACTTTGCAATTGCTGAGAATTTCGACAATATATCGATCGCCCCCTCCCGATTCCACCGAACCATCCACCACAAACAGCACCACATCCACCGACTGAATCGCTGTGCGGGCATTCTGCACCAAAACCTTGCCCAATTGGTGGTGCGGCTTGTGAATTCCGGGAGTATCTACAAAAATAATTTGTGCTTCAGGTGTCGTCAGGATGCCCCGTAGCCTGTTGCGCGTCGTCTGAGACACCGGCGAAGTAATTGCAATTTTCTGCCCCACCAACTGATTCATCAGCGTTGATTTTCCGACATTCGGGCGTCCGACAATACCCACAAAGCCGGATTTGTAACCCGCCGGAGCTGCGGGAACCCCCATAATGTCCGATACGTCGATAAATTTACTATCTTCCACTAAAATCACCTATTTTCAAGCCCCTTCTCTGTCTATTGTCGCCTGAAAATACTCAAACGCCCATTGGTGCACTCTAGCATCTTTCTCGCTTTGGTATACCTTGCAACAGTCAAAGCTCGATCGAGCCGCAAACCAGTGTTAAAACGTGATAGGCGATCGGCAAAACTTGATATCTGAGACAAAATTTGATAAAGTTCCAATGACATCGCTCAAAAATGAATCATTCTGGTAAAACCGACTCCCAAATGCTGTAACAACTTCAGATGTGTAAATGTCTAACTCAACTGAAACTATTCTACAGTTTGTCAGGCCAACCAGTTATAACATTTTTGAGAATGTTTGGTAATAAATTAGGTAGGTTAAACTCAAACTCAAAAGCTCAATATCATGAGGCGCTTTTTTCATAAAAGCTACTGTTTTTAGAGCCTACCTAATTAGTGCTAATCGTCATAAAGTTGAGGAGATGAATCAGATGAAATCGAAATTATTTTGGAGTTTTTGCACCGTTTTGGTAGCCAGCCTGCCTGTTCCTGGGTTGGCTCAAACAAGCCCTCCCACAAGCCCTCAAGTAGATTTTGACTACAAGGGTGGCTCAATGAAATACCAGTTGCTACCGGGCAGAATCCAGGACAGAACCTTGCCCAGAGCCTTTGACTTTCCAATTATTACCAATGTTGGTACTGACACTAGCATTACCTCGGATTTCCTAATTACCGATCAGTTTCGCGCCCCAGCGGGTCGTACAGAATACACCGGAGCTCTCACCGCCTGGGCAACATCAATCAGAGAATGTCTCGCCAAACAGCCTCTCTTGATTCGAGCCAGCACTAAGAACCCGGTTCGGATTAATGGCAGAGCAGGCACGATTGTTAGAAACGTAAATAACCGTGCAGTTTGCAAATAAACCAGCCATATCATGACGGCTAAATTGACCGTAATTGCTGTAAGGGCGGGTTCACCAATATCTTCCATGCGAGCATCAATACAGTAAACCCGTCACCGCAGCGATATTGGGGTCAATCGAGACCACTTGATATAAGTTCCGCTATCTACAGATAAAAACTAGAGAGTGTTTTTGAACAAAAAGAGCAATAGGTTTTCTATTGCTCTTTTTGTTAGCGAAATTTCAATTAATATCTATTAGGACTTATATGATGTCCGCTGGAACGACATCATATAAGGGGTTTGCAGAGAGGAATGCAAGTCCTTATCAAACTTTGAGGACTTGCATTCCTCACTGCAAACGACATAATTACGCAGAAACCAGCTTTTGTCCAAAATATCCCGTGGAACCCGAGGGATATGGATTTTAACACCCGGTTTATGAAAGTTTGTCTGCGTAATTCAGGATTTAGTAGCGCAAAATTCATGTGTACTCAGTAAAATTTCGCCATAATCAGGAATCCAAGCTAGCCACTTGTCATCAGAACATTCACACAACAGCCACGCTTCGTCAAAGCTGAATGCTGTTGGCGGATTGAACAATTTAACCCACATAGAAGGAGCCAATTTTGGTGCAGGTACGGCGCAGCCAAATTTTTCCCAGTCGCGGACACTGGCGAAGCTTCCTGGCGTTGCTTGGGATTGCCAAGTACGAATATCTGTTTGCAGTTGCATAACTACTCCTTTTGAGCTAAGAGCCTGCACCAGTGCCTGGTTGAAACAACCCAGAGCGAAGGCGCAGATAAACTTTGATTCTGTAGTGTATGTTACCGAATTATCTAGGCGAATGTGTAGGGTTGTAGCAAAAATTTACAATCGAGAGGAAAAAACTGGTTCAAAGCTGAAAAGGTCGATCGGCTATTGTTGCGCTCGGCAACGATCGCCTACCATAGCAAACAACATCTGATTTATTTAAAAAATTCCGACATGAACCAAACTGCAAAATCCCACTGGAAAACTCTAGACCGCTTTGTAGAAATCAACTCTCGTTGGGTAAAACTAATCGCGGAACATCTCGAAACAACAGAAGGAAAAACAGTAGAATATTGGCGAGTAGAAAGAGCAGATTCAGTTGTAATCTTGACCATTCAAGCTGACAAATTGCTGTTTCCCCCACCGATGTATCGCCCCGGTGTAGCAGAAGCAACCCTGGATTTTCCCGGCGGTCGCGTAGAAGCCGAAGCCACGCCAGCAGCGGAAGTTCCAGCTATACTCAAAAAAGAGCTAGGCGTGACAGAAAGCGCGATCGCCCGCATCGAACCGATTAACACCGTCGGCTGGGCAATAAACAGTTCCTTCTCCAATCAAAAACTCTACGGTTTTGTTGCAGAATTGCACCCTACAGCAACAGTAAACCCCGAACTTATCGGTGCTGAATATCCTGTCACCCCAGACGGAATTCGCGACTTGCTCAAAAAATTAACTTGCCTCCAATGTCGAGCATTACTGCTAGAATGGCAAAATCAAGTCGAGTTTAGATTTTAGATTTTAGATTCTAGATTAGGAATTGTTTTTCGAGGGTCGCCGATTTTAAGTTGCTCAAAACCAAAATCACCAAAACTAATCATGCCTCTCAATAATGAAGTTGCTGTCGAATGCCTCGACGTTACATATCGCCTCAACCGCAGGCATTTAGTAGACAAACTCAATTTCAAAGTGCTGCAAGGAGAAGTTTTAGTATTGCTGGGACGAAGCGGGAGTGGTAAAACTACCACCATGAAATTGATTAACAATTTACTAACGCCAAGCAGCGGTGAAGTTCTTGTCATGGGAAAACCGACAACTCAGTGGAACCCCATTCAACTGCGTCGAAAAATTGGCTATGTGATTCAAGAAATCGGTTTATTTCCCCATTTTACCGTCGAGCAAAACGTCGGTTTAGTGCCGAAATTGGAAGGTTGGGAGGGCGATCGTATTCAATCTCGCGTCCGGCAACTGTTAGAATTAGTCAACCTCGACCCCCAGCACTTCGCCAAACGCTATCCCCATCAGTTATCCGGCGGACAGCGACAGCGGGTAGGCGTCGCTAGAGCACTGGCGGCTGACCCTCCGATATTGTTAATGGACGAACCGTTTGGTGCTTTAGACCCGATTACTCGTTTGGAATTGCAGCGAGAATTTGGTCAATTGCAGCAGCAACTCGGCAAAACTGTGATTTTTGTGACTCACGGCATTCAAGAAGCTTTTTTGTTAGCTTCTAGAATTGGTTTGATGCAAGATGGACGGTTGATTGAATTGGCATCGCCCGATAATTTTCTAAAATCTCACCATCCAGAAGCTCGCGCATTTCTTGAATGTTTGCAAGTAGCTAGATTTGAATGATATTAGCAAAAGTTTGATAATATAGTTTTAGTAACTAAGCTGATAATCAAACGATGCACAGTCTTTACGAGACAGACTTCTATGCTTGGACGCAAGAACAAGCCAAGTTACTTCGCAAGTGTCAGTGGAGTCAACTTGACTTGCCAAATTTAATTGAGGAGATTGAATCTTTGGGCAAACAGGAACGTCAAGAGCTTAGAAATCGTTTGAGCATTTTGCTGGGACATTTGCTGAAGTGGCAATATCAGCCCCAGCAGCGGAGTCCGAGGTGGCTGTCTACACTTCGAGTGCAGCGGCGGGACACTCAGAGACTGATACAAGATAACCCCAGTCTGAAACCTTACTTGCAAGAAGCTTTCCAAGAAGCTTATCAAAACGGTAGAGATTTGGCTGTAGGAGAAACAGATTTACCTCTCAAAACATTTCCTCAAAACTGCCTTTACACCTTAGAAGAAATTCTGGACTCTCGCTTCTATCCTGGTGAACAAAGTCCTGAAATGGAAAATGATTTATAAGATTGACAGCAATCAGGAATAACCAATTACCCGATGATAATTTTTATCAACCGCTATGGCGCTGAGATAATTCAGCGCGCCACCGAGCATTTATATTTAGTAACTGTTGCAATTTTTATCGCTATTAGTGTGGGGATTCCCCTAGGGATTTTAGTCACCAGAAAACCAAAATTGAAAAAGCCCATTTTGGGATTTGCTAATATTATGCAAACAATTCCCAGTTTAGCTTTGTTTGGCTTGCTAATCCCGGTGCCGGTAGTGGGTGGAATAGGCGATAACACGGCAATTATCGCCCTCACTCTGTATTCTTTACTGCCAATTATCCGCAATACTTATACTGGTATTGTCGGCGTCGATCCAGCGATTACGGAAGCAGGAAGAGGCATGGGGATGACTGATATGCAACTGTTATGGCAAGTGGAAATTCCCCTGGCACTGGGCGTGATTCTGGCGGGCGTGCGAGTAGCCACAGTAATTGCGATCGGACTGGCAACCATTGCGGCTGCAATTGGTGCCGGCGGCTTGGGCGTATTTATTTTTCGCGGCGTTGCTACCGTCAACAATCAGTTACTTTTGGCTGGGGCAATTCCGGCGGCTTTAATGGCCTTAGCTGCGGATTTTGGGCTGGGTTTGGTAGAAGCGCGCCTCTCGAAAAGTACCTTAAAAACTATTAATGAGGACTAAAATCCTGGCTACCTTCCGTCAGCGTTGTCACTCTCTGCGAACCAGAAGCAGTCGCAGGATTTGCTATCAGATTGCGGATTTCATTTGAGCGTTCAATGTACTCTCGATCGCTCAAAACAGGTTGGCTTCCCTCCCGCGAAATAGCATCTGCCAAATCGATCCAAGAACGGCAACCGCCGTATTCAGGAATGTAGGGAATTTCGCGGCTTTCTGCAAGGCGATAAGCCCGCAGCAATAAAATATAAATTGGCTGATTTTGTTTCCATTTCAGGCGATCGCTGACAAATTTTTCATTCCAAATATGGTAAGGAAATAGCGCATTAATTGCCGGTTCCCAAGCTACCAAAAAAACATCGGTAATCTCAGCCCAACTGCCAATTCTAATATTTTCCGGATGCCAACCAGATTCTACAGTTTTTACCTGACTCGCAAAATCCGGTTTTAATAAATCAGGCTGTTGGTGTTCAAAAGTTGGATACAGCAAAACCTGTTTCTCATTGACATTGAACTGTCCTGCTTGCTCGCGAATTCCCCCCTTCCGCAACAGCACAATCGTTTGACCTTGTTCCAAAGCATTAACTGCTACATTCCATTCTTTCAGCGCCCTAGTAGTTGATTTCATAGGAATTTAGTTGAGTTTTAACAATAATAACAAAAATCGGTATTTTCAAGCAAGTACAGCCATTTTTTCCTGTTAAAATAAGGTAGTCGTGACTATGTAGGACTACCTTATTTTGATAAAGACAATAATTGGTTGGACTACATAGTGGGCCAACTGCTGTTTTCTTTATTACTCTAACCGATAAAATAATCGTCTCTTCTGTGTCCCAGCTATCCTCTACTATCACATCGGTATATTCAGCAATTTTGCTGTGAATTTTTTCAGGACTTTACTTAAACATTTAATAAATTTTTAATATTCTCGCATATTAACTACCAAACAACCATATTGAGATTTGTTAAAATTAAAATATTCTTCAAAAAGCTTTGATTATACTTATTTATAGCGCATTGAAAATTGTTTTTTAATTCGGTTCTGTCATAAATATCAGTAGACCTACTGAAATACCGCCTGCTCTTCAACTTGTTATTAGTGAAATTACGCACATGAGCATTACTATTTTGGGTTACAACCTAAGCGCAGCTATTTACGAAAGTGTCAATACTATTATTTATCGCGGCATCAAAGAGAGTGATAGAACCTCAGCAATTATCAAAACCTTCAAAGCTGAGCATCCGACAATCGCAGAAATTTCCCGATTAAGACACGAACATAAAATACTCCGACATTTAGACAGTCAAGGAATAGTCAAACCCATAGCCTTAGAAAACTATCATAACGGCTTAGCGCTGATACTAGAAAATTTTAGCGGTCAATCTTTGAAAGATTTTCTTAACAATCAACCCTTGGCTATAAACGCCTTTCTCAAAATCGGAATTCAGTTGGCAAAAACTCTGGGAGAAATTCATCACAGTAATGTAATCCATAAAGACATTAAACCCTCAAATATCCTAATTAACTCAGAGACAAAAGAAGTAAAAATTATTGATTTTAGCATTGCTTCTCTTTTAGAGCGAGAAAATCAAACGGTCACAAATCCAAACTTATTAGAAGGAACTCTTGCTTATATATCACCGGAACAAACCGGCAGAATGAACCGGTCAGTGGACTACCGTACCGACTTTTACTCCCTTGGTATTACATTTTATGAAATGCTGACGGGTAAGCTACCTTTTTCCGCAAAAGACCCCCTAGAACTCGTTCATTGCCATATAGCTAAAGCACCCATACCACCTAAAAAGCTGAATCCAGAAATCCCGGATGCAGTTTCGGAAATTGTAATGAAATTATTATCTAAAACTGCTGAAGATAGATATCAAAGTGCTTTCGGAATAAAAATTGACTTGGAAACCTGCCAGCAGATGCTTTCGGCTGGAGAGATTTTTCCCTTTATGATAGGTCAACTAGATTCCTACAGCCAATTTATGATTCCGCAAAAGCTCTATGGACGGGAAAGAGAAGTTGCTAGTTTGCTAGAAGCCTTCGCTCGCGTCAGTGGTGGGACAACGGAAATGATCCTAGTTTCCGGTTATTCAGGTATCGGCAAATCTTCCTTAGTTAACGAAGTTGATAAACCTATAGTCGGAGCACGAGGGTATTTTATTTCCGGTAAATTTGACCAGTTTAAGCGGAATATTCCTTATGCTGCTTTAATTCAAGCATTTCAAGGATTGATGCGGCAACTGCTCACTGAAAATTCTGCTCAAATAGCAATTTGGAAAGCTAAAATTCTCGAAGCACTTGGTGCTAATGGGTCAATTATTATTGAGGTTATTCCCGAAGTAGAAAAGATTATTGATCCACAGCCTGCGGTTCCGGCTTTGGGACCCACTGAATCTCAAAACCGATTTAATCGAGTGTTTCAAAAATTTATACAGGTGTTGAGTAAACCCGAACACCCCCTAGTGATATTTTTGGATGACTTGCAGTGGGCAGATTCGGCTTCCCTCAAGCTTATCCAGCTAATTATGACCGATCCAGATAGTAAATATCTGCTATTAATTGGGGCTTATCGAGATAATGAAGTCAGTGCCACTCATCCCTTAATTTATACCTTAGAGCAAATTCAAAATACTAGGGCAAGAGTAAATAATATTATCCTCCAATCTTTAGAGCTCTCTCATGTTAACCAATTAGTGAGCGAAACTCTTCGCAGTCACATTTCCGAAGTTTTACCCCTGGCTGAGTTAGTTTTTAATAAAACCCAGGGAAATCCCTTCTTCTTAACTCAACTGCTCAAATCCCTTTATCAAGACAAAATTTTATCCTTTGATTTCGATCGAGTTTGTTGGCAATGGGATATCCAACTGCTTCAAGGCATTGATATCAGCGATAATGTCGTCGAATTGATGGTCAGCCAAATTCAAAAGCTATCCTCCCAGACGCAGAATGTCTTAAAATTAGCTGCCTGTATAGGAGATAAATTTAGTTTAGACGTTTTGGCAATTGCTAATAAAAAATCTCAGTCAGAGACGGCAAGGGATTTATGGGAAGCCCTACAAGCTGGTTTCGTTCTGCCACTAAATAATTCCTACAAAATTCCCCTGCTATTTGACTCGGAAATATCTACAGAAAACTCAACGGAGCAGTTTAATGTCACCTACAAGTTTTTGCATGACCGAGTGCAACAGGCGTCTTATTCTCTGATACCCGAGGATCAAAAAAAAGAAACTCACCGAAAAATTGGTCAACTACTGCTGAATTCCACAACCCCTGAAGAACGAAAAGAAAATATCTTTGCACTGGTTAACCAACTAAATTACGGCACCGATTTAATCACTTTGGAGTGGGAAAGATATGAGTTGGCCGAACTGAATCTGATCGCCGGACAGAAAGCCAAAGCTGCCACAGCTTATGAGTCGGCTGTCAAATATTTGAATGTGGGTTTAGGAGTTCTCCCTCATGATAGCTGGGAGAGTCAATATGAGCTGACGTTTAACCTGCATCTGGAAGCAGCAGAAACTGAATATATAAACACTAATTATGAGCGAGCGCAACAGTTATCGGAGACGAGCCTGAAACAAGCGAAAACCCTTCTGGAAAAAGGCAAGGTCTATGAACTTAGAATTCAATTAGAGATGTCTCAAAATCGGAGAATATCAGCTATAGATAATGGACTCGCCGTTCTGGAAATGTTCGGAATTAGCTTAGAGCAAGAACCACCTCAAGAACTGATAGTTGATGATTTAGCTAACTTGCCGACAATGACAGCTCCCGATAAACTCGCAGCTATGCGAATATTAAATCTTATTATAACACCAGCTTTTATTGTAAATCCTGCGATGTTTCCGCGAATTCTTTATACAAAAATAGCCTTGTCTATTAAGTATGGAAATTCGCCTGAGTCTGCTTTTGCTTATGTTTGGTATGGAGTGTTACTCTGTGGAGGATTAGGAGACATAGATTCTGGATATCGATTTGGCAAATTAGCTATTTTTTTACTAGAAAAATTTAACGCAGTTACCCTTAAATCAAAAATTATTTGTATATTTAATTGTCTGGCAAGGTTTTGGAAAGATCCGCTTAATGCAACCCTAGAATCTTTTGTTGAGGCAATTCAAAGTGGTATAGAAACTGGAGATATAGAATATGCTTGTCACAGTATAGCAAATTATTGCAATCACTTATTTTTTAGCGGGGGAGAACTACAAAAAGTTGAGCAAGAACAGGCAAAATATGTTGCTATGACTATTCAGCTCAAACAAGAATATGATACTTTATTTGTGAAAGTTCACCAGCAAATAGTTGACAATTTACTGGACAAAAACTCAGACAAATACAATTTACTAGGTGCAAGCTTTAATGAAGAAGAACTACTGCCAGGAATTATAGCTTCTAACAATGGGACTTTGCTCTATGCCTATTATGCCGGCAAAATGATGCTATCTTATTTATTTAAAGAGTTTAATCAAACAGTGAGGATTGCTGATTTAGCATTAAAATACGCCAGCATGGGTGCAGGATTAATCCACATGAGTATCGACAACTTTTACCATTCTCTTTCCCTCCTAGCACTGTATCCAAAAGCCTTGCCAAAAGAGCAAGAAAAATATCTAAGTGTAGTAGCAGCTAACCAAGAAAGAATGAAGACTTGGGCGTTCCATGCGCCGTGCAATTTTCAGCACAAGTATGAGTTAGTAGAAGCAGAAAAAGCGCGGATTTTGGGACAACCTTTAGAAGCGAGCGATTATTACGATCGCGCCATAGCAGGAGCCAAAGAACAGGGATACATCCAAGAAGAAGCATTAGCCAACGAATTAGCAGGAGACTTTTATTTTTCCCGTTCTAAAGATAAAATTGCTCGGATTTATTTAACCGATGCTCGCTACGGATATATTCGCTGGGGAGCTAAAGCTATAGTCAAAGATTTGGAAGCGAGATATCCTCAAATATTTTCCCGGATAGCCAAGCCCGAAAGTCAAGGTAGCCCGGTCACGATGATCACTACCTCGACGAGTGCAGGAAGTGCAGGATCTCTAGATTTAGCTACTGTGATCAAAGCATCCCAAGCTCTTTCTGGTGAAATTGTACTGAGTAAGCTGTTGGCAAAATTGATGAAAATTGCGATCGAGAATGCGGGCGCTCAAAGTGGCATTTTCATTTTAGAAAAAGCGGGAACTTTACTAATAGAAGCCTATGGAACCGTAGATAGCGATGTAGAAGTGCTGCAAACAATACCAGTGGAAAATAGTCAGCAACTACCCATATCTTTGATTAACTATGTTGCCAGAACTCAGGAAAATGTTGTATTAAGCGATGCGACTTGTGAGGGAACCTTTACGGCGGATACTTATATCGTCAACCAAAAACCAAAGTCAGTATTATGTACTCCCATCATCCATCAAGGAAAACTTACTGGGATTCTGTATTTAGAAAATAATCTCACAACTGGTGCTTTTACTCCCGAGCGTTTAGAAGTTTTACAACTTTTATCTTCTCAAGCAGCTATTTCGATTGAAAATGCCCGTCTTTATAACGATTTGGAAGCAGCCAACGCTACTTTAGAAGCGAAGGTGGCAGAAAGAACGCAACAGTTACAAGAAAAAAATATCCATCTACAAAAAGCAGAAAAATCAGCGAAAGCCGCCAACTCTGCCAAGAGTGAGTTTCTTGCTAATATGAGCCACGAGCTCCGAACCCCACTTAATGGCATTTTGGGTTACACGCAAATCCTCAAACGACAAAAAAACTTGGCTGACCAGCAAAAAGATAGTCTGAACGTGATTAGTCAGTGCGGCGATCACCTCTTAACCCTGATTAACGATATTTTAGACCTCTCTAAAATCGAAGCGAGAAAAATGGAAATTCACCTGAGTAATTTCCATTTATCAGAATTTTTGGAAGGTCTGGCTGAAATTTGCAATATTCGCGCAGAACAAAAGGGAATCTCCCTGATTTACGAGGCAATTACCCCACTACCTATTGCCGTTCAGGGTGATGAAAAAAGGTTGCGGCAAGTTTTAATCAACTTACTCGGCAATGCGATTAAGTTTACCGAAAAAGGTGGGGTGGCCTTCAAAGTAGGATATCAGGATGGCAAAATCCGGTTTCAAGTTGAAGATACCGGAGTTGGTATGGCACCAGAGCAATTGCAAGATATATTTTTGCCTTTTCACCAAGTAGGGGATGCCAACCGCAAGGTTGAAGGAACCGGGTTGGGACTGGCAATTAGCCGCCAATTAGTCCAGATGATGGGCGGTGAAATAAAGGTGAAGAGTACATTAGGACAAGGGAGCATTTTCTTCTTCGATTTAGATTTGCCAGAGGTATCGGAATGGGCGACTAATGCAGCCAAAGCCAATGCCCACACAATCGTTGGTTTCAAAGGCGGAAAACGAAAAATTCTCATAGCTGACGACAAGTGGCAGAATCGCTCGATCATGGCAGGAATGCTTCAGCCGTTAGGATTTGAAATTCTGGAAGCAACGGAGGGTCAGGACTGTTTAAACAAGGTAGCAGAGTTTAAACCCGACTGTATTTTAATGGACTTGATGATGCCAGTAATGAGTGGCTTAGAAGCAACGCGCCGGCTTCGCCAATCACTAGGTCAGACTAAGTTAGTGGTGATTGCTACTTCTGCCAGCGTTTTTGATTTCGATCGACAACAAAGTGCCGAGGTAGGTTGCAATGATTTTATTCCGAAACCCATACGACTCGAGGAGCTTTTAGAAAAATTACGTACTCACTTAGAGTTAGAATGGATTTATGAAAAAAATTTGGAAGAGATTAGGAGAGCAGAAGGAGAAAAAAAATCTCTAAGTTCTGAAATTGTAGCTCCCCCCGATGAGGAAATGGCCGTTCTATTCGATCTAGCAATGATGGGCGATCTCCGAGGGATTGCGGAGCGAGCTGCAAAACTCGAACAACTCAATGAGCAATGGGTTCCCTTTGCTACCCATCTGCGCCAGTTAGCGAAAGGATTTGAAGAACAACAAATCCTACAGTTTATTAAACAATATAGGACGACAACCAATGAGTAGTGAACTTGCCGAACAAAGCACCATTTTAATCGTAGATGACACTCCGACTAATTTAGGTGTCCTGTTCGATTTTTTGGCTGATTATGGCTTCAAAGTATTGGTAGCTAGGGATGGACAAAGTGCTCTCCAGAAGGTCGCATATGCTGCGCCAGATCTGATTCTGTTGGATGTGCTTATGCCGGGAATAGATGGGTTTGAAACTTGTCGCCGTTTGAAAGCGAATGATTTAACGAGAGACATTCCCGTGATTTTTATGACGGCTCTTGCTGATACGGTGGATAAGGTTAAAGGTTTGAGTCTGGGTGCGGTGGATTATATCACTAAACCTCTTCAGCATGAAGAGGTTTTAGCTCGTGTTAATGTCCACATGAAGCTCCGCAATTTGTCGAAGAAACTCCTAGAGCAAAATGTGTGCTTGCAAGCAGAAATCGAACAGCGTGTCAAAGCGGAATCCTCGCTGTTGAAGCTGGCATCGGAGTTGGAAAGGCGAGTTGACGAAAGGACGGCTGAACTTTTTCTATCCAATCAATTGCTCAAACAGGAGATTCAAGAGCGTCTGCAAGCAGAGGCGGGATTGCAAGAATCGGAAGCTCAATTGCGAACCCAAGCTCAATGTTTAGAAAAAGCTTTTCGTGAATTGCAATTGACCCAAACTAAACTTGTGCAGAGCGAAAAAATGTCTTCTCTCGGTCAGCTTGTTGCAGGTGTAGCCCATGAAATCAATAATCCCGTTAATTTTATTTTTGGGAATATTTCTTATGCCCATGATTATACCCAAAATCTGATTGATCTAGTCAATCTTTATCACCAAAAATTCCCTGCGGCTGGGCAAATAATTGAAGATAAAATAGACGAAATAGAACTAGATTTTTTGGTTGAAGACTTACCTAAATTGCTGACTTCAATGAAGGTAGGTGTAGACCGAATTCGGGAAATTGTTCAGTCGCTGCGAATCTTCTCGCGATTGGATGAATCTGAAATGAAACCGGTGGATATTCACCTGGGTATTGATAGCACTCTGTTAATTTTGCATAACCGCGTTAAAGGAAGGGGCGATCGACCTGCAATTGAGGTGGTTAAAGAATTCGGCAATCTGCCTCTGGTAGAGTGTTATGCGGGTCAGCTTAACCAGGTGTTTATGAATCTTGTTGCTAATGCTATTGATGCCATAGATGATTATAATACGACGCGATCGTTAAGTGAAATGAAAGCTAATCCTTCTAAGATTTTCATTCGCACGGAGGTCACGGAATCTAATCGGGTGTTAATTCATATTAAGGATAACGGCCCTGGGATGACCGAAGAAATTAGCCAACACCTATTTGAGCCATTTTTTACTACTAAGCCTATCGGGAAGGGTACTGGTATTGGGCTGTCAATTTCCCATCAGATTGTAGTGGATAAACACGGCGGCCAGCTCAATTGTATTTCAGCTCCTAATCAGGGGGCACTCTTTATTATTGATATTCCAATTCACCAGAAAAATTTTGCTAATAATTTAATTACGATGTCTGAAACAGCTTTGGGTATTTCTTAGTTGATTTTAACTGAAGGGGAGTTCAATAAATTTTAAGGGTTGCACAACTATATCAAAATCGATCCGGCAGGGGGATATTCCAATACTTTAGGTAATGAAGTAAGAAACGGATAGAAGCCTTCGGTAGCCTCTCACTTTTGCAGCCAAGCTAGAAATTGGAGTTTTGAGGCAGGAGGCAGAAGGAAGGAAGGAGAAGAAGTATTTTTACAAATATGAGATGCTCCATTGCTATTGCTGATTGGGGCGGATTCACATTTAGGACAGTTCATATTTCCATTATGCAACGCCCGAAAATACACGGGACGGGCGGGACGCCCATCCCACAAAAAAAATCAAAATCATCCCGCTATTATGCAACGCCTAAATTATGGCTCTCGAAGCTAGTTTGCGACTAGCCTAGAAGGGATTAACGGACTGCTATCAAACTATTTAATTTGGCAACTAAAACGTCGAGATGTTCCGAGGTTTATCGTCTAGTGGGTGGAGTCTCCTGTGCGACTACACCGCACAGGAGAGCTTATGACCAGGGGTTTAGTGCTGACCAACTTTATTGCTAAATTCTCACTGCAAAAGATGCTGCTAATTCCCGTTCTGGTTCCATACCAACTGTAGGCGGCATGGAACGATTGGCTACTTGCTCAATTAGTTGTAAATGTTGCGGCAGCATTTTAGCTAAACTGTAGCGTTCTAGGGCAGTTTGACGGGCTTTGATGCGAATTTCTGCCATGCGGGTAGGATGGTCTAAAACTTCATCAATGCGATCGGCTACTTGTTTGGGGGAGAAGTAATCGACTAGCAAACCGTTTTCTCCATCGCGGATAACTTCTCTGACTGGCCCTGTGTCGGAACCGATTACTAAACATCCTGTCGATAAAGATTCAATCATCGACCAAGATAGTACAAAAGGTCTGGTCAAATAAACGTGTACGTCGGATGCTTGAATTACTTTTAAATACAGTCCGTAAGGTAGCGGCCCGACAAAGTGAACTCGCGACAAATCTAGCGGTACTTTTTTGAGCATATAGTCTTTGTAAGACTCGCCGTTGGGTAAAGAACGCCCGTAACAAACTCTTTCGGAACCAACGATTACGACGTGACAGTTGGGGCGGCGTTCTTGTACATAGGCGATCGACTCAATGAATTCGGGAAAACCCCGGTAAGGTTCCATTCCCCGCGATACGTAGGTGACAATTTCATCCACCCCAGACAAGTCTAAGTTAGGCAAAACCAGTTTAGCACCGGGGTCTGGTTTGAAGTAATCGGTATCTACGCCGTCATGGAGTGTGGATAATTTTTGTTGTAATTCTGGCGGAAATTGCGATCGCTGCCAATAAGTGGGCGACACACCCCAATCGCAAGAATATAAATCGATCAGAATCGGCGCATTTTTGATTCTAATTCTGGCCATATCGTCAACTGTTAAAGGTTCCGCTGGGTCGAAATCTGCGTCGGAACCAATAGCATGATAAAACCACTCGAAATAACACAAAAGCGGCGTATTTGGAAAAGCTTCTTTGACAAATAATGTTGGCCCCCAACCGGAATGTCCGCAGATAATATCGGGTACGAAACCGTCTGCTTTGAGTTGTTCTGCCATTCTAAATACGGCTTGTCCGTAGATGACGGCACTTTCTAAAGGGCGGACGTATTGGTGAGTCTGCGCGTGGGGTTCCCGGCTGGGGGTAAATGCTGCTTTGCGAACGCCGGGAATGTTCCATTCGGGACGCTCGTTTTTAGTGCCGAAAACAATTTGATTTTTGGGATCGGCGCCTAACGCCGTGATAATGTGGCGGTATTGGGCGGGGAAGTTGGGATGGAGAAATAATGCTTTCATTGTCTGTTGTCTGTTGTCTGTTGACTGTTGACTGTTGACTGTTTTCTGTTCTTAGTTGGAATAAAATATTTAGATTCGGCTAAAAAGCTTTGGTTTTATTCATTGGGGGTTGGTGCTTTGCATATCCAGACGCAATCTCGCGGGACTGAAGATGTATTTTTCACGATGATTTCATAGTTTAAATGAGTGAGAAATTTTTCCATAATTGTATCAGTCATAACTGAAAATGCAGTGCCGTCTCTGCGTCCCAGCAGGTTTTTGTCCCACTCGCTGGCGAATTTTTGCCACCCTAATTCGCTGAGAATATTGCCGTGGTGAAAGACGCAAATTCGATCGCCCCGCAGTAGTTTGGGAATTTGAGTTAGGTAGTTGAATATGTCTACCGGCTCTATGTGTACCATTGTATCGTAACAAAAGCAGGCATCGGCTGAGGACGGGGCGATGCTGTCTAATGTTAAACCGTCGAGTTTGACGTAAGAAACGCGATCGCTCCCCAAGCGCGATCGGGCGGCTTGCAGCATTTGACTGGAAATGTCGGCACAAATTAGTCGATCGCAATATTTCAGCAACAGCGAACCTGTTTTTCCGCCGCCGATACCAATTTCTAAAACCCTATGTTCTTTTTTGATGTACGGTGCAATAAATTGCTGTTCTATCAAGGATTCATATTCTGATAGCGAGTTAGCCGCACCGGCACCTTTCCCTATCCATTCATCGCCCAAATAAGCGAGTTCAGGATTATTGTCTTTCCATTCTTGGGCGTAGCTATCCCAAGCTTCTTCGTAGTCTATTTTAGGCGGTATTATTTCCATTGTTTTTGGTTTTTTGGGTCTCAGAATACACAAACAAAAATCGCTTGATAGTCCTCCGGGTACAGCCATTAAGATTTGTTCAATCTCAAGCAATAACTTGACGATCGTTTCACTCTTGGGTTCTCCGTCTGAAAGTTGATAGTGATCTAACAAAGGGTAAAGTTCGTGAAGCAACCCCCCGCCGGCTAGATTCAAGACTTCCACATCAAAGTAGAATTCTAAAAACGGAAGTATCAGCTTTGACCGGACTGCTTCTGAAGGGTCTTTCGCGAATACTCTCTCAATACTTGGACTAGCAAATATTTCAGTTGTTCCCGATCTTAGCGTGTAGTGAAAACATTTGTAAATGCGATTAATCAAATCCACTTGATTTTGATTGTATATATTGTAGCAATCTCCTATGTATTCATTGATAATAAAATATCCATCTGGTTTTAAACATTTCCGAAGAATTGATAAACATCGTTCTAGTTCTCTGACGTGATGCAGCGAACCTGAGCAAAAAACTATATCGTATTTTTTATTATCATCAATCGTAAACAAATTAAAGTCATCTTGATAAAAATTAATCTCTACTCCCGCTGCTGCTGCATCTTTTCTAGCAATTTCTAAAGATTTTTCTGAAAAGTCAAAGGCATCAATTTGAGTAGCTAATCCTAATTTGGCCATCAGAATCTCGTGATTGCCGACGCCGCAACCAATAGACAAAAGACGCTCGAACCGTCGCTTTTTGAAGAATTTATTTACTAACCAGTTTAGCCAATAACCATTACCCTTACCACCTGACAGCCGCTCGTTTATAGCTGCTTCAATAATGGGATTAGACAACCAGTAACCTTGCTTCCCAATTGCGGCTGTTGGGTTAGTCTCCCAATATTTTTTAGCGGTAAATTGATCGGAGATGTTATCTTCCATACGATCATAATTTGAATCCATACTTTTTCACCCTTGAATCTGGAACGGTTACTTTTTAATAAAATAAGCTTCTAGAAAAATTTTACCGTAAGTTTGAGTCATTTCTGCCAAAATCTTCAATGAATCTAACACATCTTTAGCATTTTATGCTAACCGCTGACGCAAATATTTATCCTCTGTTTTTGGTTTTTTATGTCTCAGAATACACAAACAAAAATCGCTTAATAGTCCTCCGGGTACAGCCATTAAGATTTGTTCAATGTCAAGCAATAACTTGACGATCGTTTCACTCTTGGGTTCTCCGTCTGAAAGTTGATCGTGATCTAACAAAGGGTAAAGTTCGTGAAGCAACCCTCCACCGGCTAGATTCAAGACTTCCACATCAAAGTAGAATTCTAAAAACGGAAGTATCAGCTTTGACCGGACTGCTTCTGAAGGGTCTCTCGTAAATACTTTCTCAATAGTTGGACTCGAAAATATTTCAGTTGTTCCAGACCTTAGCGTGTAGTGAAAACATTTGTAAATGCGATTAATCAAATCCAATTGAGCTTGATTATATATATTGTAGCAATCTCCTATGTATTCAGTGACAATAAAATATCCATCTGGTTTTAAACATTTCCAAAGAATTGATAAACATCGTTCTAGTTTTATGACGTGATGCAGCGAACCTGAGCAAAAAACTAGATCGTATTTTTTACTATCATCAATACTAAATGAATTAAAATTGTCTTTATAAAAATTAATTTCTACTCCTGCTGCGGCAGCATCTTTTCTAGCAATTTCTAAAGATTTTTCGGAAAAGTCAAAGGCATCAATTTGATTGACAAATCCTAATTTAGCCATCAAGATTTCGTGATTCCCCACACCACAACCAATAGACAAAAGGTTATCAAACCGTCGCTTTTTGAAAAAATTATTGATTAACCAGGTTAGCCAGTAACCTTGAGTCTTACCACCTGACAGCCGATGGTTTATAGCTTTTTCAATAATCGGATTAGACAACCAGTAACCCTGCTTCCCAATGGCGGCTGTTGGGTTAGTCTCCCAGTAAATTTTAGCTGTTAATTCATTTGAGGTGTTCTCTTCCCTGATGCTCGAAATTTTACGCCATACTTTCTTACCATTGAATCTTGAACGATTAGTTTTTAGGAGTAAAATAAGCTTCTCTAAAAAATTGACCATAAGCTTCAGTCATTTCTGCAAAAGTATTCAACGACTCTAACACATATTTAGCATTTTCTGCTAATCGCTGACGCAAATATTTATCCTCCAATAAACTATTCAATGAGGCGGCTAATTCCTCCGGGCGATCGGGCGTATAAAACAAACCATTAATTCCCGGCCGCACTTGTTCTCTAATTCCAAAAACAGGCGTTGTAATAATTGGCAAATCGCAAGCCATCGCCTCCAAAATCACTCTCGGAAAACTTTCAACGCGAGAAGTGCAAACAAAAATATCAGCCGCTTTGTAATATTTGGCCGTCTCTCCAGTTTCTGGGACTACTGTCACCCTTTGCCGCAACTCTTCTGGCAATTCCCCCACCAAATCGGCTAATTTATTGCTGTAAATACTCGGGCGATCGCCCACAATAAAACACCTAATTTTTTTGTGCCATTTGTCCGGCAAAAGTGAAAGTGCCTTAACTAAATCCTGCTGGCCTTTGCGTTCGCATACCGTTCCCAGCAGCAAAATAACCACATCTTCCGCTGCAACACCTAAAGTTTTTCTAGCCAATTCAGAATTCTGCGAATTTTCGAGTTTGCTCAAATCTAAGCCGTTGTGAATCACCGTAAAATTGTGGTGGCTGTTGAGAGGCAAATACCTGTCCCGCGTTGCATCCGCCACAAAAATTACCTTGTAAGGAAAGCGAAAACACTCTAAAGCTCTGGCCGCAATCTCAGAACCAAACCTGTTAAAATAAGTTTGCCAAGGTTCGCTTTCGTGGACGTTCCACACCACAGGAATTCCGATTTGGCGCGCCGCATCAACTACAAAAAAGTTTTCTAAAGTATTGGCATAAATTGTATCTACTTTTAAACTTGCAATTTCTGTGCTAAAACTGCGGATGGCTTCATCATAAGCATCGCGCTGGTAGATGTGTTCGAGAGGATTGTCGCGCACAATTACTTCAATTCCCTGCTGTTGGTAAGCTTGACGCAGAGGCCCCTCTGTTGTGCAAAGTACGATCGGCTTAATCACACCCTCAGCCGCCAATTTCACCGCGATTTCGTACTGATGCAGCGGCGCACCAGTGAAATCCAGCGAATTGCTGCACATCAAAACTTTGATAGGGTGGATAGAACTGTTTGCTACTGATAACAAACCACAATCAGCACATTCTAATTCTTCCTTATTCCTGACATCAGTTACATCAGTTACATCTTGTACAGTGCTCGTTGCCGAACTTCCTTCTTCCTTCATAAAAACCCGTCGGGGTTGAATATGAAAATACTCATCTTCTAAAGACAAGTGAGGACTGTAAAAACTGTCCTTTTTCCCCGCATACTTGCGTCTAAAAGCCGCCACTTCTTGAGGATTGTCGGTAAAACCCCTAGAAGTTCCCTCTTTGTGCAACAACTCCGCATCGGGACAATATACGCACCGATAACCCCGTTCTAACAGTCGGTATCCGTAATCTGCATCATTGTAAGCAACAGCAAAATTCTCCTCATCAAAACCGCCCAATTCTAAGAACAATTGACGCGGAGTAATCGTGCAAGCTGCTGTTACCGCAGAGTAATTTCGCGTTACCATCGCTTGAGACAGATAGCCTCGATTTTCGCTGTTCATCAGCTTAAAAGCGTGACCAGCCAAGCCGTGATGCAGCCCGTGAATTACGCCCGCGTGCTGAATTCTGCCGTCGGGATATAACAGCCTCGCGCCGACTGCACCCACGCCAGGGATTTGAGCGTATCCCACCATTTGACTCAGCCAGCGCGGGTTAATTACTTCAGTATCGTTGTTCAAAAACAACACATATTCGCTATCAACTTGTTCGGCAGCGCGGTTATTAATTGCTGCAAAACTAAACTTGCCACCAGGATTTTTTATATGCAAAACTTGGCAATTTAATTGCTTTAAATATTCTAGAGTTTTAGGATCGTCGCTTTCGTTGTCGATGACAGCAACTTGATAATTTTTATATGTGGTAGTTTCTATAGAATCCAGACAGGCTTTCAGCAATTTAAGCTGATTTTTTGTAGGAATAATTAGCGTTACTGATGGGCCATTATCCGGGAAATTCTGGGAAAATATGCCCAAATTTTCTTTAATCGCCCATGCGTGCTGAGCGACATTGCCGTTAATTTGGCGACGGTTTAGTGCATCTTGAATGGCTTTTTGACCTGCGGCAAAACTGGCAGGTTTCGCGGCCCCAGATATGGCTGTAGAACCGGGTGCGGTTCGCCAGTGATACAGCACTAACGGCAGGTGCGCGACGTGGCGAGAAATTTCGGTTGCTCTCAATGCAAAATCGTAATCTTGCGAGCCTTCAAGACCTATCCGCAAACCGCCTATTTGTTCAAAAATGTGTCTTCTCACGGCGCACAAATGACCGAGATACATATAGGAAAGCAGCAGTTCCGGCGACCATTCCGGTTTGAATTGCGGGGCGAATCGGCGACCTTTAGTGTCGATTTTGTCGTCGTCGGAATAGAGAAAATCGGTGGCTGGATGCGAGGCAAAATATAAGGCGACTTCGCCTAATGCGTCGGGAGTGAGTTCGTCGTCGTTGTCTAAAAACAGGATGATGTCGCCTGTTGCGAGGGCGGCGGCGCTGTTGGTTGCTGCGCTGATGTTGCCGTTTTCTGTACGAAATGTGATGCGGATACGATCGTCCTTTTGAACCCAGTTTTTCAAAGTGTCCGCAACAGTGAAATCGGTGCTGCAATCGTCGGCAATGCAGAGTTCCCAGTTTGGATAAACTTGATTGATTACGCTGTCGATCGCACTTTCGAGAAAATCTATCTGCGGGTTGTAAACTGGCATTACTACCGAAATTTTTGGCAGGGGTTCCCGGCAGGATTTTAACCGAGAAATTAAGTAATCGCGCGCGCGATCGTTCCACTGATTCACACCCAGCCATGCGTCATATCTATCAATGGGTTGAGGCACCACAAAACCCGCAGGCGGCAGCAAATCTCCCGGCGCAGTAAACTGTTTTTGCTGTCGGTAAATCTTCCCCAACTGGCGGAGCACTTTCACAATTTCCCAAGGCATCGGCACAATCCTGCCCAGACGCTGTTTTCTTTCCCTCGCCCGCTGCTGGATTGCGGCTGTAAACCTTGATAACTCCTCAAATTTATCAGCACTTCGCTGCCAAATATGGTAGCGCCGCACAGTCAATATTTTAGGCGCTTGAAAAGACAAAATTTCCCCGGTTTCTAACTCAGCTTGCAGAGAAACGTGCCATTCGCCCGGAGGCAAATCGACAAGGGCCTCAAAACCGCTTTCCGAACTGTTAACCCAGTCGGGGAAGACTTCGCCGACATCTTTTCGCCGCAAACCGTAGGCGCATTCTACAGAAGTATCGCCGCACAACAAGCTTAATTTAGCAATTTTGCGATCGTGGTGGCAGCACCAACCTGCAAACAAAATTTGACCCTGACGCTGTTCCCACACCACCGGTACATCTAACGATGCTTGAATCGTTGAAACTAACAACGGATAAGCTGCCAACAAATGCCATTTACCTCGCTCATCTTGCGCTTCCAGCAGCACTTCGTGCCGTCCGGCAGGCGCTTCCAATTGAATTGTAAAACCTGATTTCTTCGCAGCCGGAATATTAGAGTGTGCTAGCGCTATATCACTTCTATCTATGCCGTAAACGCCTGCGAAACCCTGGTCTTTAATTCTTGCCCGGACTGCTGTAGTCTCTCTTTTTTGGTGAAAAACCCAGCCGACAATTAGCAGGTGCGAATCGCAAACTTGCCAAGTAGTGGGTCGATCTAACGAAAAAATAAATTTAGGGAACAAGTCGCGGATTTTGCGCTGAACTTCCCACAACTTTTCTCTCACTTGCCACCATATTGAAGACTTAATTATAGCAAGTTCTGCACGAAAATTTTCATTTTCCTGGCGGGCTTGTTCTAAATTTTCCTGAGTATCCTTTAATTTTTCCTGAGTTTGACTTTGTGCTGTTTCTAACTGAAGTAACTCAGCTAACTTTTGCTGCAATATAAATTCAGTCTCTTCAAATTCTACCTGAGTTTGCCCTAATTCTGCTTCTAATTCTAATACTTTCGCTAAAGCTGTTTGAAATTGCGATTCTTTGCCGGCAAGCTGTACCTGAGTTTGTCCTAATTCTGTTTCTAATCCGAGGAGTTTCGCTAAAGCTTCTTGAAATTGCGATTCTTTGCCGGCAAGCTGTACCTGAGTTTGTCCTAATTCTGCTTCTAATTTTAAGACTTTTGTTAAAGCTTCTTGAAATTGCGATTCTTTGCCGGCAAGCTGTACCTGAGTTTGTCCTAATTCGGTTTCTAATCCGAGGAGTTTTGCTAAAGCTTCTTGAAAATTTGATTCTTTGCCTGCAAGCTGTACTTGAGTTGATCCTAATTCTGTCTCTAATCCCAACACTTTCGCCTGGGCCTGGTGAAATTCTTCTTGCCACTGTTTGAGTTCGGAAGACCTAATTTTTTGCTGTTTTTCCAGCAAGCGGATTTTTAGCCAATCTTCAAATGGCCAGACTGGAGAGGCTGGGAAATGAATAACTTGATCGATCGCACCTTTCGATTCGCTGCTGAGATTGCCAGCTTGGGTTTCCAAAAGTTCATATAGTTCTAATGCTTCGGGAAAATATTTTTCTATTAAACTCGGTCTGTGACTTTTGACAATATCGTTGACTAATAAAGATTCTTCAAAATTGTCGCCCGGTATGGCACCTAAGTTAACATTAAATTTTTCGTTGACTCGATCGAGGAAAAGTTCAGGAGTGTTGCCGATGGGGTAAACATTGGCTAGGAGACAGCGATCGGGGAAACGTTCGTAAAGTTCTAAAACTTTTTGATTGTAGTGAATCCACATTTTTACTGCCATTTCGGGATTTTGCAGCAAGCTGACATCGGTTCCCCGGCGGTAAAGGGAATCGACTACTTCCCAGGGCGATCGATAAACACAGATAAAATTAGCTTCGGGGAGTAAAGTCAGCCAAAAATCCCAAAAAAGGGCTGTTCGGGGGTCTTTCCAACCCCAATGTTTGTGAGTTTGTTGATTTTGGTCGATCGCGCGTTTGGCGATTTCTACGTATTCTGCTGCTACCGGAATCGTTTTTTCAAACGTACATCCTAGCTCATCAATACCGTGCGATCGCAAAACACTTTTGTGAAAATCCACAAAATCAACATTCTCGAAATGACCTTTCACATTTCCGTCGGCCGGGCCCACTAACTTTTTGCCAATATCAACCCCGACTTTCTGAAACAAAGAAGCTGTTAAAGACGTACCGGAACGGTGCATTCCGGTAACAATAAAAACCGACGGTTTGCTGTCATTTGTACTCACAATTTCTCTCCCTCGCCCTAATTCCCACACCAAATTTACTCGCTACTCTCCCGCTAAGCCCAGGGAGCGCCTGACTTGAAACCACGCGCTTCTGATCTTCCAGAACTTGCTGCTTTCCATTGCCAAAACCCGACTGTTCGCTTGCTCTAGTTTTTGCTTGAGATTAATTAGCTGATTTTCTGTTTTATCCAACTGCATTTGCACCGATACTAACTGATTTTGAGTTTGCTCCAACTGCATTTGAGCTAAAACTAATTCAGTTTGAGTTTCTTCCAACTTTGTTTGAGTAATCATTAACTCACTTTGGCTTTGCTCCCATTCTATCTTAGCCGAGGCTAACTGAGTCTCGAGTAATTTGAGTTTTGTCTGGGTAGACCCCAACAAAGACTGCGATTGCCTTTGGTTAACCAGCGATTTAACAGTGCAAGTTTCCAGAATCCATTCCAAACCATAGTTATTGATTGCTTTGACTATTAACACATCCTGCAGCGCCACCGTGTTTTTTGGTAAATAACACCTCCAACCCGACTGCAAAGCCCCATCATTTTCAAAATATCCAGCCACATCAGGGCGATCGTAAAAAGGCTCGCACCTCTGTACAACCTCGCCGTTTACCAGCACTTGCAGCTCCTCAACTCGACCGCCGGAATTCACATCAGCCACCCATCCTTCCAGATACAAATTTTCCTTATTCGTAAAAGCAGCAACATCAATATATCCTTCCGGATGATGATGGAATTTCAACTCCGAAAAATCTCTAACTAACTCATTTGTTACAACATACAAATCCTGAAACCTGCATATGCCTTTTTTGAGGCGGTGAACAAAAGCTTTGCCTCCGCTAACTTTCTCGACACATTCTCTCACAAACTTTTCAGTTACATAAGTTGTGCCGTATTCCTCCTTATCTAAAGACTGACTTTCGCTTTTAGGACTAAACAAAATACCCTTGGTCGGCATTTCTGTATTAGCTGCACGCAAACACTCATCGTGAACGCTGAACATCAAAATGCCGTTAGGAGTCAACAAATCATACAAATTTTGTAACCAACTTGTAAAAGTTCTTTCCGGCATATGGCTGAAAAAAGAATTAGCCAGAATGCAGTCAAACTTTCGGTCAATTAAATAATTTTCTGGTTCTCCCGTTGAGACAATACCGTTGACGCCCAGGTATTCCGTTTGAAACTTAACCGCGTTAGCATAAATATCAGAAACCCAAATTTGTTCCTGCGACATTTCCTGAATCACAAACCGGGTAAATCGACCGTAACCGCAGGCAAAATCTAGAAAAGAGGGGACATTTTCAAAACTGCCAAAATGCCATTCCACAACTTGTTTAACCGTATCCAAGATGCGACGCCCGATCGAATAATAGCGCACCAAAGCCCGATCGCGATCGTCTTTGACGTTGTTCAAGCTGAACAAATACATTTCATCGTCTTCGCAGATATTCAGTTTAAAATTTTCGGGAAACTTAGCTTGATCTTGAATAAATGCTTTGATTACGGGATTTCCGACTAAATCTAAATTGATATCGCTCATTGTTTTTACAGAATTTTAGATAACCTCTGTTGACTGCTCTTTCACTATAGAATCAGCATTAACAACAGTTAAACACGGTTCTATCAGCAAGTCAACGATGCCGTTACCGCAGGACTCAGTACAAGACTGAACTCTAAACATCGCCACATCAACGCAGCGATCCAGATAAGTTAAATCTCCATCAACCGTTCCCACAACCCCAGCATTCAGAAAATAAACCCCGGGATTCAGCAAACATTTAAACTGAAACTTAACTACAATTGTCGTTCCCGCTTCCACATACCTAACTGACTGAGTAGAAGCCTTCAAAGAAGCACCCGCCAACTCAAAACCGCTAATCGTTTTAATCAACATTCCAAACCTAACCTTGGAAGTTGACCGCGAGAAAGTGACCGAGTAAGTATAAATATAATCTTGACGGCCTAGCAAGTGATTTACCACATTTCCCTTCAGCGTCTCGATGTGGGGGTTGATAATTTCTGCTCCGCGAGACGGATACCTTACCGTATTCGACGGTATCATCCCCGGATCGTAAAATTCATCGTAATATTCGTTGGGTTTAGAGAGATGTTGCTCCGGTTTAACTTCCCTCTTTGTGCTTTCTAAATTAGCCTCCTGAAGGTGGTCTTGACTTTCCTGTTTTGTCAGTTGGTTCAGAGCTCGAATATCTGACTTCAACCCCAAAACCTGATCCGGATCGGCATAAATCAGCTTTTGATACTTAGAAATTACCACCTTCGGCGTGTGAGCCAGCAGCAATTCACCGCTATCCATTAAAATAGCTGACGTACAAAGTTGCACCACAGAAGTAGCAGCGTGAGAAACAAATAAAATCGTTCCGCCACCTTCCTGAATGCTTTGCAAGCGGGCAAAACACTTGCGTTGAAAAGCTTCGTCGCCCACCGAAAGCGCCTCGTCAACCACCAAAATATCTGGCTCGACGCTAGTTGCAACAGCAAAAGCTAGCCTGACAAACATACCGCTAGAGTAAGTTTTGACTGGCTGTTCGATGAAATCCCCAATATCAGCAAAAGCAGCGATATCGTCAAATTTTTCTTCAGTTTGTTTTTGATTGAATCCCAGTAACTGAGCGTTAAAAAACACATTTTGCCGCCCGGTAAATTCCGGGTTAAACCCGCTTCCGAGTTCCAACAAAGCGGAGACTCGCCCTTTAACCTCCACGCTTCCTGCGGTAGGCGTTAGCGTCCCCACAATTATTTGCAGGAGAGTGCTTTTTCCCGAACCGTTGCGACCGACGATTCCCAGAGTTTGTCCTTGAGGAATTTCCAGATTGATGTCGTGCAGGGCCCAAAATTCGTCAGCCAGTTTTTTGCTGGGGTAAATAATTTCCTTTAAGCGGTCTCCTGGACGATCGTACCGCTTAAAGCATTTGGAAACATTTTTTAGTGAAATTACATTTTCTGTCATTGGCGGCAGTCAATCGATTTTAGATTTTAGATTTTAGATTTTAGATTGACTTGAAATCTCAAACATATTTACAGCACAATCGATTTTAGATTTTAGAATTTAGATTTTAGATTGACTGTAGATCTCAAACAAATTTACAGCACGTCAGCAAAAGCGGGACGCAAACGCCGGTAAACCGCCAAACCTCCACAAAATATAGCAGCAGAAATTAGCGTGGCGACACCCCATTCGCCCCAATGCTTAACTTCTCCAAGCAGTATGAGGTCTCGATAAACCTCCGCGATGGCGGCCATTGGATTCAGCCAAAATATCCACGCCCGCCACTCTTGGGGGATTATTGATGCTGGGTAGACGATCGGCGTCAAATAAAACCAAAAATTTAGAATAACACCTAATGTCTGAGGAATGTCTCGCAAAAATACAGTCAAGCCCGCTGTCAAATATCCCAAACCAGCAGTTATCAGCAACTGAGGTATCCACACCAACGGCAGTAAGCATAAAGTAGCGTTGAGCTTTTGCGACGATACTGCTACTATCACAATCAAAGCTGCTAAACCCAGAGAACTTTCAATAAAAGCTGTAAAAATCGGCACTAGCGGCAGCAAACCGAGAGGAAATACCACTTTTTTCACTAAATTCGGCTGCCCCACCACCGATACTCCCGACTTGATCAAACCGCTGGTGAAGGCACTCCAAGGCAACAAACCTGCAAACAGCCAGACTCCAAATGTAATGTCGCTGTTTTCCGGGAAGCCTGCAAGGCTGAGCTTTACCTTGAGGACGATCGAAAATACGTATGTGTAAATCACCAATTGCGATAGCTGATTCAGCAGCGGCCACAAATTGCCCAGAATCGAGCCTTTGTATTGAGCTTCCAAGTCCCGGCGCACCAATGTTGCCAGCAGATTCAGCTTCGCCCACCGCCGGGGCGTAATTGCGGGCAGCCTGCCGCGCACCCTTCGGGCTTTTTGGGCAACTCCTTTCACCGTTCTCAGCAATTTTTTCGCCCTCGTTCACTAGCTTCACACCTAAATCAACTCAAGCTACAATTGTGCAGCTTTTGTTAAACCGCAATTATTCCACAGCCCCGCCGCTTTGATCAAGGATCTGCCACCCTAGCTTCGGCTTCTTCTTTCTTTCTTCTTTCCTCTTCCTTCGGAGGTTATTTTAGCCGATCGCCGATCGAACTGCCGAACCCATCGCTAGTTTTTGCTCGTCGTCGTAGCCCCACCGCTGGAAAAATTTTTCATACTTGCCGTTGGCACTCTGCAAACTTTCTAGCATTTGCGACGCTATAGTTTGACAGGCTGGTATTTGCAGGATTTGAATTAAATTGCGCGATCGCTCCTGCACTCTAGCAGAATCGGCCGCCATTTCCTGCTTTTGCTGGCGCGAATGATGCACAACCATTGCCGCCGACATCGCCAAATTTTTCACCAGCAGTTCTGCTACGATCTCAGGAGCCGATCGCAGCGCCTCGACTACTCCGGGTGACGGGTGATCTGCCTCCTGTCGATCATCCGTTAGATAGGTGACAAAAAAACCCCTAGCACCGTTCTGTGTTTTCACCAGAGATGTAACAGCTTGCTGGATGTCGGCTTGTAAAAGTCGATTAGCCTCAATGAACGACAGTAAAGATTGAGTCAGCTCGATCGCCCCCTCAAAAGTTATGCTTTCCGATGCTAATAAAGAAGATGGAATACTCATAACGAACTCAATAATTTTAAAGATTCTGCTAACAACAATTGTAAACACTTCCCGCTGCCCGATCGCAAATAAATATGGCTATTATCTCCTCCAAACAACAGCCCCCCGACCCAAATCTACCCGAAGACATAGCCCCGACCCGTCGCAAAAAAGTGGCCAAACCCGAGGCGGAATCGCTGCTAGAATCGCAAGAACTACCCGACGAAATCAACAGCAAACAAGACGACAAAATCCGACCCCAGCGGTTAGCTGAATACATCGGGCAAAAAGACTTGAGAGAAGTTTTGGCGATCGCAATTGCAGCCGCCAAATCTCGCGGCGAACCGATGGATCACCTGTTACTATACGGGCCGCCAGGGTTGGGCAAAACCACAATGTCGCTAATTTTAGCAGCAGAAATGGAAGTTGAATGCAAAATCACCACCGCCCCAGCTTTAGAAAAACCGCGAGATATTGTCGGATTGCTGATCAACCTCAAAGCAGGCGACGTGCTGTTTATCGACGAAATTCACCGCTTATCTAAAGTTACAGAAGAAATCCTCTATCCGGCGATGGAAGACTGCCGCTTAGATATTACGATCGGTCAAGGCAAAAGTGCCAAAATCCGCAGCATTCCCCTGAAACCATTTACCTTAGTAGGAGCAACCACAAAAGTCGGGTCCCTGACATCTCCATTGCGCGATCGCTTCGGCTTGATCCAAAGATTGCGCTACTACGAAATAGACGAACTCAGTCTAATTGTCCAAAGAACCGCCCAAGTTCTCGACACTAAAATCACTCCTGAAGGAGCCATAGAGATTGCCCGCAGAGCTCGCGGAACGCCCCGGATCGCTAACCGTTTGCTGCGGCGAGTTAGAGACTACAGCGAAGTCAAAAACTTAAAGCCAATTGATGCCGAAGTGGCCTCACTAGCCCTGGAATTATTCAACGTCGATCCGCTGGGTTTAGATTGGACAGATCGACGGATTTTGACAGCAATGATTGAGAACTTTAACGGTGGGCCGGTGGGTTTAGAAACTCTCGCAGCTTCGACAGGAGAAGATACTCAAACCATTGAGGATGTATACGAACCGTACTTAATGCAAATCGGATTTTTGCAGCGGACAAGTCGGGGCAGAATGGTAACTCTTGCTGCTAGAAAACATTTGGGTTTTATGGAATAAAAGGAGTAAAAAATGGTACAAATACAAACAAAAACACTAACTTTGTCCGAGTTTCTAAAACTGCCCGAAACCGAACCAGCTAGCGAATATATCAACGGTCAAATCATCCAAAAACCTATGCCACAAGGAAAACATAGCCGGATTCAAGGTGAATTAGTCCCAGCCATCAATGTCGCTGTTAAGATTCAGAAAATTGCCTTAGCTTTTCCTGAATTGCGGTGTACTTTTGACGGCAGGTCAATCGTGCCAGATGTCACAGTATTTACTTGGGAAAGAATACCAGTTGATGAAAATGGGGATGTTGCTAATGTATTTGAAACTTACCCAGATTGGACAATTGAAATTCTGTCTCCAGGGCCGAGTCAAACTAAAGTAACTGGGAATATTTTACACTGTCTGAAAAACGGCACTCAAATGGGTTGGCTGATCGATCCGATGGTGCGCTCGATCTTAATTTATCCCCCTGGAAAGCAACCAGAAATTTTAGCAAAACCCGAAGAAGTGTTGCCCGTTCCAGATTGGGCAGCAGAATTGCGGCTGACGGTAGGAGATTTGTTTGGGTGGTTGAAACTATAGCCGAAGTCAGTTGCCAGTTGACAGTTGTTACCAATTCCCAATTACTAATTACTAATTACTAATTACTAATTCCAATTTCCAATTCCAATTTCCAAATTCCAAATTCCCCATGTTAATATCCCTCAGAATAGAAAACTTTGCCTTAATTGACTGCCTGGATCTAGATTTTGGCCCGAGTTTGAACGTATTTACAGGGGAAACCGGGGCCGGCAAATCGATTATCCTAGATGCGATCGATGCAGTGTTGGGCGGGAAAGTCGATCGCCGCTCGATTCGCACCGGAGCAGCGCGGGCAATATTGGAAGCTACCTTTGAATTGGACAAAGCCGCAGCTTTGTGGCTGGGCGAGCAAGAAATCGAACCCATAGACGGAAATTTAGCCGTTTGCAGCCGGGAAATTAACGCATCCAGCGGTGCTCTACGCACCAGATCGCGCTTGAACGGAATTCTCGTCAACCGCCAGTTAATGGATCAACTGCGCGATCGGCTGGTCGAAATTACCGCCCAAGGCCAAACCGTCCACCTCGGACAAGAAACCCTCCAGCGAGAATGGCTTGATTTATACGGCGGCAAAAAGCTTACTGAAGCACGATCGATCATCGCCTCCGCGTGGCTGGGAGCCAACAACGCCAAAACAGCCCTCAAACGCAGGCGTCAGTCGGAACAGCAGCGACTGCAAAGACTTGATTTGTTAGAATACCAAGTCCGAGAACTCGGCGAAGCCCACATCGAGGACGCCGACGAACTCGAACAGCTAGAACAAGAATCGATCCGACTCGGCCACGTCGTCGAATTGCAGCAGCAGAGTTACCAAGTCCACCAAGCCCTGTACCAAAACGACGGCGACACCGCATCAGCCGCCGACTTGTTGAGCAAAGCCGAAGTAATTTTAAGCGACATGGCGGTTTACGACGTGCAGTTGCAACCAATCCTAGAAATGGTCAGCGATGCTTTAGCTCAAGCCACAGAAGCCAGCCGGCAAATTAGCAGCTACGGCGAACAATTAGAAGCAGATCCCGAAAGACTCGAAGAAGTAGAAGATCGGATTCGGGAACTCAAACAAATTTGCCGCAAATACGGGCCGCTTAAAGAAGCGATCGCCTACTACCAAAGCATCCAAAACGAACTAAATGAACTTTTAGAAGGAGGCGAGTCAATGGAAGCCTTAGAACTCGCATATCAGACCGCTTTAGAGCAATTAAAAGAGGCTTGCAACCACCTCACCACCCTGCGGCGCGAAGCAGCCCTCAAACTAGAAACGCACCTCGTAGGAGAACTTAAGCCGTTAGCAATGGAAAAAGTGCAGTTTCAAGTCGAAATCTCGCCTTGTACCCCAACCGCTACCGGTGCCGACCAAATCGCCTTTTGTTTCAGCCCCAATCCGGGCGAACCTTTGCAACCTCTGGGCGCGATCGCCTCCGGGGGAGAAATGAGCCGCTTTCTACTCGCCATCAAAGCTTGTTTTTCCCAAATAGAAAGCGCCGGTACCCTGATTTTTGACGAAATCGACGCCGGAGTCTCCGGGAGAGTCGCCGGGGCGATCGCCAAAAAACTCTACCAACTCTCCGACAAACACCAAGTTCTCTGCGTCACCCACCAGCCGCTGATCGCTGCGATGGCTGATTTTCATTTTCGCGTCAACAAACAGACGATCGAAGCAGAACCAAGTATCGAGGAAGCCGCAGCCCACTCCGAACCAATGGAACGTACAGTAGTCAGAGTGGCCGCCCTCAACAGTGAGCAGCGGCGCGAAGAACTCGCCCAACTCGCCAGCGGCCGCTCAGCAACAGAAGCCATCGCCTTCGCCGAATCCCTGCTTGTCGAAGCCGCCGGATTGCGCCAAACTCAGTCTGCCAAACCCTAAGCAGACCCTCAAGCCGATCGTGGGGTTAAAAGGCGGAGTTTTTCCGATCCGGAGGTTACACTAAAAATGGCAACCGCAAGTTTTACAAAAAAAAGCTGAAAGCCCCGTGAGTTTAGTTACGGGATGAAAGCTAAGAGCAGCAAAATTGAGAGAAATTCTAGTTAAAAACCACAATTGTGTAGAGAAGGGCACACATCACTAGCAACTGGTGGTGTCACAATTGCCGATAGTCCTACAATGCCATCCCTCTTTCAGCAGTCCTCCCAGCAGTACGCATTCATGTTCCTGCAGGCGATCGGCTCAAAGATCGGCAGAACCTACTTAAACCAGGTACGCACAATGTCAAAATCAGTTAATAAACCATTTAAACAACATTCGCGATCTCTAAAAAGATTGCAGCACTCCCATAGCCTCGTTACTCTCCCACCCTCCGTTCAGCAGCAAGGCCAACTGAATTTCCCTTGGCCTGTGGCCGGAGTTCTGTAAACTGGGAAATACTTTCACACATAATTGAGTTTTGTGCGACAGGTGACTCACTAATGAACTTGCCCGCTCTCCTAGCTTAGAGACTAACCCTTACGCTTAAGATTCTGTAAAGGTCTATGAAATCTGCATCTCCCAATCTGCCAGCTATGGAAAACAACACGACAGTGACAGTAGAGGCCACTGTTGTCAGTGAAAACCATGATTTTACTGTTGTCAGTGAAAACCATCAGGAAAAATATTCTCAGCCTTCCTCTAGCAGTAGCGCCCTTGCCAAAAGTCCAGGATTATCCGGTGTTCTCGATCTCCTAAATAAGGAAAGCTTTACAGAAGTAGTTAAGGAAGTAGAAGAGAAACTTAAGGTTGTCAATCAAACCCTGGGAATGCTGGACAATATTCTTGACGCGCAGGGATTCGACGCCATCCTTAACGAAATGTTGCAGTCGATTACCCTCAAAACCGGGGAATTGCTAAATGCCGATCGCAGCACGATATATTTATTAGACGACGAAAAAAATGAACTCTGGGCGATCGTCGCTAAAGACGAAAATGGCAAAAGTCTAGAGATCCGAGTTCCCGCCCATGTGGGCATTGCGGGAGAAGTAGCCACGGAAAAAAAAGTGGTGAACATTCCTTATGATTTTTATAACGACCCCCGATCGGCTAACGCCCAAAAATTTGACGAAAAAAATGGATATCGCACTTATACAATGCTGGCGATGCCCCTGCTCAACGAAGAAACAGGAGAGTTAGTAGCAGTAGTTCAACTGATTAATAAACTCAAACCCAACCACCAACATTATGGTACTTTAGAATCACAGATTGACAAGGCAGGATTTACTCAAGAAGACGAACAAGTTTTTCGAGAATTTGCCCCGTCGATTCGCCTAATTCTAGAGTCTTCTAAATCTTTCTACGCAGCAACTCAAAGACAACGGGCCGCGACAGCGCTGATGAACGCCGTCAACGCTCTTTCTCAGAGCGGTTTAGACTTAGAAGATACCCTAAAAAGGGTGATGGATCAGGCCCAAGAACTCATGAACGCCGATCGCAGCACGCTGTGGCTGATCGATGAAGAGAAAGACGAACTGTGGACGAAAATCCCGTTCGCCGGCAGCTTGAAAGAACTTCGCATACCCAGAACAGCAGGTTTTGCAGGCATCGTGGCCGAATCCGGCGAACCGCTGTTGATTCCCTTTGACGTGTACGACGATCCTCGCGCTGAAATGGCCAAAGAAGTGGATCCAAAAACTGGCTACCGTACTTGCAGTATGCTCTGTATGCCAGTCTTTAATGCAGATCACAAATTGATCGCAGTTACTCAATTAATGAACAAAAAAAAACAAGGAGAATTTCCCCCCTACAACCCCGAAAACTGGCCACAAGCCCCAGAACAATGGAAAGCGAGTTTCAATCGCAGCGACATGGAATTTATGAAGGCGTTTAATATCCAAGCAGGAGTCGCCCTGCAAAACGCCAAACTGTTTGCAGAAGTCAAACAGCAAGAACAAAGACAAAAAGATATGCTGCACGCCCTGACTAACGGCGTGATTTCTACAGATAAAAAAGGCCATATAGTAGCGACAAATCCCAGTGCCACAAAATTACTGGGTGTCAGCGATGCCGAATTAGCCGAAGGTCAATCTTTGCGCGAGTTAATTAAGTTAGAAAAAGGCGATTTTGCTAAGTGGTTTGATGCGTCTTTGTCTCCCGAAGACGATAAGGATCGCCAGCAGTATTACCCCGATCAAGTTTTGGTATCCTGTGTAGGGAAACCGCAGAGTATCAATCTCTCGATAAATTCTATGACGGATGCGATCGACCCCAGCAAGGTCAACGGCGCGTTAGTCGTCATGGAAGATATTAGCGAGGCCAAGCAAGTCAAGAACTTGATGTACCGTTACATGACGCCTGAAGTAGCCGAAGCTTTGTTAGCTTCAGGGGATATTGGATTGGGCGGTAAGCGCAAAAACGTTTCGGTGCTGTTCTCAGACATTCGCAGCTATACCACACTTACGGAAAAATTGCAAGCCGAAGAAGTGGTAGTGATGCTAAACAAATATTTTGAAGTGATGGTAGATGTCGTATTCGAGTACGGAGGGACTCTCGACAAATACATCGGCGACGCTCTGATGGCAGTTTTTGGCTCTCCAGCGCCCCTAGAGGATCATGCTTGGTGCGCCATGCAAACCGCAGTGAAAATGCGGGAAAAACTGGCAGAGTTCAATCAAGAGCGCATGGCACATGGGGAATTGCCGATCGGCATCGGTATGGGCGTCCATTCCGATGAAGTTGTCAGCGGCAACATCGGCAGTAGCAAACGCATGGAATTGACTTCGATCGGAGACGGCGTAAACCTCGCCTCTCGCTTAGAAGGCGCCAGCAAGCAGTACGGCACCGACTTGATCATCAGCGACAATACTTACAGAGATTATGCCGATCGGCTGTACGTGCGAGAACTCGACTTTATTACTGTCAAAGGCAAAAGCGAACCCGTAATCGTTTACGAACTCATCGGCATCCGCGAGGGATACTCGCCAGTGGGCAAGTCACTAACCGAAACACAGCAAAAAATTGTAGAACATTACACCAAGGGGCGCGAACATTACAAAACTCCAGTCAGCCAAAGACTCTCAGAAAGTGAGGTGAAAAACATCTTAAAGGATGTCGCCGAAATGCCGGAGGCAGAGATTAAGAAACTGTCCTACAATCTAGAGCAACAGTTGGAACACGAACTAAGGAAGCTGTTATATCAACTGAAAAAGCTGTCAGAGTACGATCCGAAAAACCTGTCAGAAGCCGACAAACTCATCGTACTGTTGCAGACAGAAATCCAACTGCTGAAATTGGAAGGAATTAAAAACCTCTCGGAAGACGAAGCCAAAATGCTGCTGCAAGCAAAAATCAAGCCGCTATCAGCAGACGATATTAAATACTTGCAAGAAGGCGAAGTCAAAAAGCTCTTGGAAGCAGACATCTTACAACCATCAAATCCCCAAATCAAGAGGCTGAAACCCGCAGAGATCAGGCAGCTATTGCAGGCGAAAATTAAAAGTCGGGCCTGCGAGACAGTTGCAGAAATGTTAGATGAGGAATTTGAAAACCTGGGACTCGATCGGGTGAAAAAACTGCTGAGCGAGTTTAAGAAAGCCTTAGAACCAAAAGCCAAGCAAGCCTTTACAGACGCTGAAGGCGAATTTAAGGCCGTTCTGGATGTTGACCCGAAAAACAAGGCAGCTAAATTGCACGTCGATCGCTGTATGTTATTTCAGCATGCGTTTTCAGATGTACTCAACTGGGATGGTGTGTGGAATCTCACAGAAAAATAGCAGTAGCCCACAGCAAATCCTCGCGGTGGCGCCAGGGTTCCGGGTGGGGCAATCGCGATCGGGGGGTGCGCCTCCCACCCCACCACCTATTAACCTGAATATCCTATTGAGGTAATTGTAAATAAGCTCCAACAGGTATTATGGTTATATAACCGGATTTGAATTTGCAAGCGAGATGCCGGGGTTTCGCCCTAGGTGTTTCGTTCGCACTACCTACCGCAACAAACTTAGCACTTCTATTATTTGAAGCGCTTAAAAATAGTTATGACGGGCGGCAGCGTTACCAGGTTTCTGAGAAAAATCTTGGAGAAAGGCGACGAAACATCCGCTCAAAAACCGGGTTTCTCACCCCGCCCGCGTAAGTCTTAATAGCGTTAGTGGCTCCTAAAAAGAGCTTCCTTCGCAGATAGTCAATGTTCTAGTCTTAGATATAGAAAACCACTAGCGTCAGTTATGAATAATTGGAATTCGCAATCGGGAGATGTTGAGTGGGTAGATCAGGTTTACCAACTATTGCTGGAGATTGCTCGGAGCTCCTTGTCAGATATCCCCAGAATCCCGGAAAACATCACTGTTAAGGCTATCCCTCTGATCCAGAAGGTACAAAGCATTCAGCAAAGACCTGACGGGCAAGTGTTCAAATCTGGTTCCTTTTCAGTAAACGATCGCGAATGGGTCGATCGAGTCTGTCAACTATTGGTAGAACTAACCAGCGCGTCTTTGTCGGAACAGCCAAAAATGCCGGAAAACCTTGCAGGCAGATCTTTAGCCCTCGCCGATAGAGCACAAAAAATTAAAGAAGACATCGAAGAAAATGCAGCCGGAACCCCAACAGATGAAGATGAAAATTCCTTACAGTCTCCAGACGCGCTGCTTTCCCTCTTGCACCACAGTTTGAAAACTCAGCGCGCCAAAAGCTACAAGCCCGATGCTCCCGAATGGCAGCAAGTCTTGAGCCTGCTCGACGTAGTGCAGTCAATTTACAAGCAAATCCAAAATTAAATTCAAGCTTAACTCAGGGGCATCTTTATGGTGCGCGATCGCTGGCTCTTAAAGGCAGTTGCTCTTTGACATAAAATTTTTTTTGCCGTAGCCCGAACATTTCCGATTATTGCGCTTTTGTCAACTACACTAGGTTTAATCGGTTCTAGGGCAAGAGAACATGAGCGGACAAAACATCGGCGATTTGTCAAAAGAAATATTAGCCGATCGCTATCAGTGCGATCGGCGGCTCGGCAAGCAAGCAGGACGGCAAACTTTACTCGCCCGCGACTTAAAAACCCAACAGCAAGTAGTAGTCAAACTTCTCTCATTCAGCAGCGACTTTAACTGGGAAGACTTAAAACTGTTTGAGCGAGAAGTCGAAACCTTAAAATCCCTATCCCATCCCGCAATTCCCCGATATCTAGACTCCTTTGAAATCGACACGCCCAACCGCAAAGGATTCGCCCTAGTTCAGAGTTACATCGAAGCCAAATCCCTACAAGAATATCTCTCAGACGGCCGCACCTTCAGCGAAAGCGAAGTCAAACAATTAGCCACAGCATTATTAGACATCCTCGCATACCTGCACCAGCGACAGCCCCCGGTGATTCACCGCGACATTAAACCCAGCAATATTTTACTCAAAAATCGATCGGGTAACAGCGTCGGCGAAGTCTACCTAGTCGATTTCGGTGCAGTTCAAACCCTAGCCACGCAACAGGGAAAAACAGTCACCGTTGTCGGAACCTACGGCTATATGCCGCCCGAACAATTTGGCGGGAGGGCGGTTCCCGCTTCCGACTTGTACGGCTTGGGAGCAACATTAATCGCCTTAATTACCAAGCAGCATCCTGCCGATTTACCGCAACAAGATTTGCAGATCGAATTCGAGCAATTTACCCAACTGAGTCCCGGTTTTACCAATTGGCTGAAGTGGATGACACATCCCAGTTTAGAGCGCCGTCCCGCCTCAGTTCAGATGGCAAAAGAAGTTCTAGAAAAACCGCAGCAAATAAATAAATATTCCCAGACATTGAGACAGGGAAAAACCGTGACTACCTTTAGCTTGTTCGACAATGCGATCGACCGCAGCTTTGGGATGGGAACCCTAGCTGTAGCAGCTTGTGCAGCAATTTACAGCACCTTTATTATTCCGGTACTGGGGACAATTGTCGGAGCATGTATCGGTCTTGTTCTCGGCTTGCTGCTGGGGGTGGGGAACGGAATAATCGTAGGAATCGTCACGCGCTTGTGGTTTTTTCCCCTAACTAATCCCAAACTTCACCGACAGGTTTTAACTGCAATTAGTTTTGGACTCTGCACCTGGACAACCATCGTTTTCTTTCAGCCAATGGCGCAGATCTATGTGAGCCACGATAACGGTAATCATATTATCTCTTCCAGCGAGTATATTATCTTTGTGCTTGCACCGTCGCTAATTGCAGGACTGTCAATGGGTGCAAGTAGCAAGTCTATTGCCCGGTGGTATCAAAAAGCAAGCGAACTGTAATCTAAAATTTAGATAGGACTTACGCACTCCCACCAAAGAAACCGGGTTTTTACGAAAATACTTCATTGCAACCGCAAAACTCGCTAAAAAACCCGGTTTCGGGACCCCAATGATAACCTCAAGTTAAAATTAAGGTAAAAAAAGATGAGTGGCAAAGTATTAGCAGAACGCTACGAAGTACAGCGACAACTGGGAAAACAAACTGGTCGCCAAACGCTGCTAGCTCGTGATTTGCAAACTCAAAAATTAGTTGTCATCAAACAGCTATTCCTCGGCAGCGATTTTGAATGGCAAGACCTCAAGCTATTTGAACGGGAAGCGGAAACTTTAAAAGCACTCGATCACCCAGCAATTCCTCGCTACCTCGACTACCTGGAAATTGACGAACCAGACAGCAAAGGATTTGCCCTGGTACAGACTTATGTAGAGGGGAAAACTTTGGAAGACCATTTGCGATCGGGGCGTACTTTTAGCGAAAGCGAGGTGAAAGAATTAGCTAAATCGCTGTTAGAAATTTTGATTTATTTGCACGAGCAAAATCCGCCTGTTATTCACCGCGATCTTAAACCCAGCAATATTTTACTGCACAGCAGAGCCGGTCACTCGGTCGGACAAGTTTATTTAGTTGATTTTGGTTCGGTGCAGAACCAAGCTGCAAAACTTGGTGGGACAATTACAGTAGTGGGAACTTATGGATATATGGCGCCGGAACAATTTGGCGGGCGCTCGGTTCCGGCTTCTGACCTCTACGGTTTAGGTGCAACTTTAATTTATTTGGTAACGGGTTTGCATCCCACCGAACTGTCGCAGCAGGATTTGAAAATTCAGTTTGCCGATCGGGTAACGCAGCTCAACCCAGATTTAATTGATTGGCTGGAGTGGATGACAGAACCGAGTTGGGACAAACGGTTATCTTCGGCTGGGGAAGCATTGCGAGCACTCAAAAGTCCCCGCCCGATAGACAAAAGTCTTAGGACAGTACAGCCACCAGGCAGCGATATTAAACTAACAAAAAATTATGAGTTTATAGAAATTGTAATTCCGCCACAAGGAATCACTTTTGGTTTAATTACCCTGCTTTCGGCTGCGGTAGCGGCGAGTAATACCTCATTTATAGAGAGGAATTTTTTTACCGCTCAGTTAGCGATAAATCACCAATTATTTATAATAATATCAGGAACTTTCTTAGGTGCGGTAGGAGTAATGTTTTTATTTGCACTATTTCGGGAAATGCGTCTCAGAATCGATCGGCCGCAAATTTCCTATAGCTGGCATCTGCTAGGGTTGAGATGGAATCATTCCCGACCAGCTCCCAGACAAGACATTTGCCAGTGGGAAATTAAAGAAATTGAATATACTAGGTGCGGCACGCAACAAAAATTACGCCGAGTTTCTCAGATGATTATTCAAGCCGGCCACCAAAAATATCGACTAGGAGTGAAGCAGAGACTAAGTGAATCAGAAATCGAATGGTTAGCAACAGAACTCAGCCAGTGGTTGGGATTGAAAATTAAAAGAACTTTGAAAGACGGTGGAGTGATTATATGGTAGATATGAAAATATCTCCCCACGACAAAAACAAAGCATTGCGCCCTCAAACTGTGGGATGCGTCCCGCCCCTCCGGTGTATTTTCACAGCAGGTGGGACACCCCACAAGCCTCATCCTCAAATTGTGTAACCCCGATCGCACTCGTCGGCTTTCGGTCAATCTCATGCAACCGTCGGCCCCGATCGCCCGTAAAATGCTATCAAAGGGATTTGGCAAGTAGCACTCATCCCAATCATCTGTTAACTTGGAGATATTGTTGTGGACTTATCGCTAATTCCGGCACAGCCGAAACCAGGACTGCTCAACGTCCTCATCGAAATTACCGCCGGTAGCAAAAACAAGTACGAATTTGATAAAGACTTGCAAGCCTTTGCTCTCGATCGGGTGCTTTCTTCCTCAGTCCAATATCCGTGCGACTACGGCTTCATACCCAATACCTTAGCCGATGATGGCGACCCCCTCGACGGCATGGTGATGATGGATGAGCCCACATTTCCAGGGTGCATAATCGCAGCCCGTCCGATCGGAATGCTGGAAATGATCGATGGAGGCGACAGGGACGAAAAACTCCTGTGCGTTCCCGACAAAGACCCGCGCTACGCTCACTATAAGTCCCTCAAAGACGTAGCCCCCCACCGCTTGGACGAAATTGCCGAATTTTTTAGAACCTACAAAAATTTGGAGAAAAAAGTCACGGAAATTCAGGGTTGGCAAGATGTCGATCAAGTCATGGCCTTAGTGGAAAAGTGCATCGCAGCCGATCGCAAATAAGCCCCTAGCCCGCACTCCTCGACTGCAACCCGACTAAAAACTCAGGAGGCCGAACTTAAGGCAACCGCTGCCAGTCTAAGGATGCAGTCGAGGAACGGGTAGCTAGAAGGTCAAATCAGTCGTGAATGCCGAGTCACCGGAACGGCATTCCTCAAAACCCAGCCCCAGCCCCAATCTTGAAAAAAATACTACTCCTAGAGTAAGATTAAGCGCAAATTATACCCCTGGGGAATGCGTTCTACGTTTGAGGAAATTTTACCCTAACACTTAGATAGATCGGCGCTATCTTAATCTCAGAACACAGAACACGCCGGGCAGCCCGCATGATGCAAAAAATAATCTCTCAAGCGTGACATCTCCTACACCAACCCGTAAGGTTGAGAATTCTAACAGCCCAAGTGTTCGGCACTCGGATGGTTTCCCGATAAAGCGCTTGATTATAGTACAGATTGCTAAAAAGTAAAAACTAAAAAGTAAAAACTAAGATTTCAACTCCCAAGTTCCTGCCGCCAAAACTAAAAAAAATGCCAGATTCCGCACCCTCTCTACCCAATCCACAGCCTTCCGATCGCAAAGCCACAATGGAAAATAGTCCTTTGACCGAGTTTGTCGTTCAGTTTTGGGGCGTGCGGGGCAGCATAGCCACCCCCGGCACCAAAACACTTCGCTACGGAGGTAACACCTCCTGTGTAGAAATGCGCTTGGGTAAAAAACGCCTGATCTTTGACGGCGGTACGGGCCTGCGAGTTCTGGGTCTAAACTTGCTGCGGCAAATGCCAGTGGAAGCCCATATGTTTTTTAGTCATACTCACTGGGATCACATTCAAGGGTTTCCGTTTTTTACTCCCGCCTTTATCCCGGGGAACTGCTTTCACATTTACGGTGCGATCGCCCCCAACGGCACTACCATCAAACACCGTCTTGCCGACCAAATGGTGCACCCCAATTTTCCCGTCCCCATCCAAGTGATGCAGTCAGACCTCAAATTCAACGATTTGACGCCTGGGGATATTCTCGAACTCGACGATGTGAAAATAGAAACAGCACTGCTCAACCATCCTAATACGGCGATCGGATATCGAGTCACCTGGGAGGGACACACGGCCGTCTACTGCACCGATACAGAACATTTTCCCGATCGCCTCGACGACAACGTGGTACACCTAGCTCGCAACGCCGACGTGCTGATTTACGACGCCAACTACACCAACGAAGAGTATTACAACTTCAAAACCCCGAAAGTCGGCTGGGGACACTCGACTTGGCAAGCAGGAGTAGAAATAGCGAAAGCTGCTGGAGTCAAAAAAATCGTGATGTTTCACCACGATCCGGGCCACGACGACAATTTTCTCGATCGAGTCGAAGCAGAGGTGCAGGCAACGTTCGCCAATGCCTGCTTAGCCCGCGAAGGCATGAGCATACCAGTGATTTAACCAAAAATAAATTCAGAATTATGAAACAGGAAAAACCCCGCAAACGTCGCAGAGTAGGCTTGCGGGGGCTTTACTCAACGTTGCTAGTGTTGATAATTATCTGCTGTACCTGTGGCGGATGGGTTGCAGCTCAGACTGCCTACTCTCGCACTCCCGCGCGACTTGCTCAGGTGTCTTCGATCGAGGATACTGGTACGGTCGATCGCATTCCCGAACGCTACCAACTCGGACAGCAACTGTACCTAGAAAACTGCGCCACCTGTCACATCGCTTTACCGCCGCAAGTATTACCTACAGAAACTTGGCGCCGCTTGCTGCAAGATTCCCAACACTACGGACAAACCATCCAACTGCTAGTAGACCCGCCCCGCCTGCTAGTCTGGAACTACCTGCAAACTTTTTCCCGTCCCCAAGCAAAAGACGAAGAACTCGCCTACCGAGTCGCCAGTTCTCGCTATTTCAAAGCACTGCACCCCAAAGTAAAACTGCCACAACCCGCAAATATCAGCAGTTGCGTTACTTGTCACCCCGGCGCGTCTCAATACAATTTCCGCAAGCTTACCGCCGAGTGGCAAAACTCTCCGTAACGAAGATTAAGTTCGTAATGAGATCCGAGTGCGAGCGAGAAGATCGCACTAACCAGAAAACGGCGATCGCATTCTGACCTAGAGACTTATCCAAAGTGTGGGTGCGATCTTTCAATTTATGCTTACTGGGCATCGCACCTTACAAGTAACCTCTGGCTTTACCCTCATCAATAACTCTGACGGCTAACGGTGAAGTTGTGCGACTGCCGATAAAGTCGGTTGCAAAACCGACCAAACTTGCTAGTGGGTTCCAAGCGAGTGGTTAGCTGCTGCTTGAGTGGCATAGAAGTAAAAAATCTGTGCCTTTAGCTACTTTTTGAGCAATTGTTATGATATCTTAACTTTACCGGAGGCTAGTTCAGACAATTTAAGAAGCCTGGTTATCAAGTAACCTGATTTATGATTGACAGTAAAAAAATTCAACTAAAATGGGAAAGTTATTGGTTTAAAACCTTTGGGAGATGGCGCTCGTGTCCATTGACCTGCCCAATAGACAGACCTCATCCTCGGCATATTTTTTGGAGTTTGATTGGCAGTTTTTTGGCAATTACTGCAACGTCCTATCTTGCTCTAAAAACTAATACTCCTTTACTAATGGCTCCGTTTGGCGCTACAAGCGTTCTGATATTTGGTGTCCCTGACAGCCCTTTGGCTCAACCCCGGAATGTCATTGGGGGCAATTTCTTAGCTGCTCTCACCAGTTTAATGATTGTGCATTTTCTCGGTTCTTCTCCCTGGGCGATGGGAATGGCTGTTTCTAGTGCGATCGGAATTATGCAGATTACCAGAACTCTACATCCGCCTTCGGGAGCAGTTGCCTTAGTCGTCATGATGACCAAACCAGACTGGAAATTTTTGCTAACACCTGCTTTTGAGGGCTCAATAATCTTGGTCTTGTGCGCCGTCATCTTTAATAATTTAGCGGCAGAAAGGACGTATCCCCAGCACTGGTTATAGCATTATCTCTAATTCTCTCATCCTTCCTTCGGGAGCACTACCCAAAATCGCCATGCTCCCTCGATTCCGACTTCCATCGGACTTCTTTCTTCCATCCGTTACATCCCGTACAGTGCAACGGAAGCCGAACTTCCTTCTGCTAGATCAATCAAAAAAAACGGACGGATCGGGGGAAGGTCGAGATCCCTTTTGAAAGCGTTCCCAGGACTCCTTTAACTGAGCCGGCGCTGGATTTTCGCGATCGTAAACCACCAGCACATTCGTCAAATTCCGGCCCGGTGGCAATAAAATCTGCCCCTGATGAGCCAAACCCACCGAAGCGCCCCCGTCCAAATTCATCGCTTCAAAACAGCCGATCGCCTGCATAACTTTAGCTTCTGCTTCCAAAGACAAACTGTCAAAAAAAGTCACCAAAAATAACTTATCTCTCGAAGCCGGAAAGCCGATCGCCGTTCTCGAACCCACGCCCAAAACATGAGAATCTTTAAAACCTTCCGATAAAGGAGACAGCCAAACTTTCCCCCCTTTAACCAATCTCGGCCCGCAAGTCAGAGAAAACCAATGTTGACTCCAATCCGGCTTACCTTCAGTTCTAGCCGTCACCATTTCCAATTGATTTCCCGCTTTAATCCCCAAAGTCGTGCCGTAATTTTCCCATCGGCTGTATTTGAGAAACTTACCCGCCGCCACCATATTGCCCAGCACAGATTTCTGCTCATCTTTACCAAAAAAAGTCCCGTTAGCAACAACAGCAGCCCGGTAACGCGACACCATATTTTCAAAAGATTCGTCACCCCGCGTTACTTTTGAAGTATTTGCAAAGTCTGCATTATTAGCTAACCCAATTGTGATATAAATTTCTGGGTCGGCGAGGTCAATAGTTGTCAGATAAAAACTTGCGCCAGCTAGCTTTTGACTGCTGAGTTGTACAGGTTTTGCTTGATTAGCGGAACGTCTAATAACTTGAGTTTGAGACTTCACAAAAGGAGAATTCGCGGCCTTTGGTTGAGGAGTTTCCGGCGATTTAACGATGGGATTGCTGGGCTGAGTTTGAGGAGTTTTCGCGGATTTTAGAATGGAATTACTAGGCAGAGGTTGAGGAGTTTGATTGGATTGTATACTGGATAAAAAAGCGAGTGACTTTTGCCACAGTTGACCCATGAGAGTCAAGAAAATATCTCGGTTTTGGGCGATCGCAAAATAGTCAGCCGCAACCCGCGCCAAAGCTATGCCCGTTAAAAATAAAAAAGTGCGCCGCAGCATCGGGCGACAACCTTCAGACTGTTTGCGTTTAGACATAAAAAATCTCAGCTAGGATAGCGAACAGTTTTCTATGGCTGTGACTACAATGGGCGATCGCCTGAATTCTGAAACTACCAGTAGCAAGGTGCGCTACGCGCACCTCACCACGAATTCAAAACTCAAAACTATTTCCCTAGCCCGTATTCCGCATCCCCGCAGCAATACCATTAATCGTCAGCAGAGCTCCCCGCAACAATTCACCCTTGCTGTAACGCGAGTGAATCACCCCCGGAACCCCGCCACTACCGTGCTGCCGCAAGCGTTTCAGCAGCGAAACCTGCAACAAACCCAAAGGCACAATCGTCGCATTTCGCAACTGCACCGATCGCTGCAATGCCGGATCTTCGTCCAACAAACGTTGGTGTCCAGTAATCGTTAAAACCAAATCGCGAATCAAGTGAAATTCGGCAGCAATTTGATCGAATAAAGCCTTAAACCGCTCCTTATCAGCAGGCAAAGCTAACTCCTGCACGTAATGTTCTGCAATCTGCAAATCCACCTTAGATAAAGTCATTTCCACCTTAGAAATTACCATTCTAAAAAATGGCCACTTCAAGTAGAAATACTGCAAAAGTTTCATGTGTTCTTCCGGTTCCTCCAGCAAAAACTCTTGCAAAGCTGTGCCGACACCGTACCAAGAAGGCAGCAAAAAGCGGCTTTGAGTCCAGCTAAACACCCACGGAATTGCTCGCAAACCGCTGATGTCTTTTTTGCCACCGCGACGGGCCGGGCGAGAACTAATTTGCAACTGGCTGATTTCTTGAATCGGGGTAACTTGGTGGAAGAAATCAACTAAATCCGGCTGTTCGTAGATTAAATGGCGGTAGTGCGATCGCGATCTCGCCGATAACTCTTCCATAATCTCATTCCAAGGGTCGATGCCATCGAAACCAGTGTGCAGCAAACTAGCTTGAATTACCGCCGCCGCCACAGTTTCCAAATTGTAAAGCGCCAACTCGGGCAAAGAATATTTAGAAGCCAAAACCTCGCCTTGTTCGGTAATCTTAATTCGCCCGCTAATACTCTTTCCAGGCTGAGCCAAAATTGCCTTGTAAGCAGGCCCGCCGCCGCGTCCTACAGAACCGCCTCTGCCGTGAAAAATCCGCAACTCTACATTGTATTTTTCCGCAACCACTTGCAAAGCCTTTTGAGCTTTGTGGATTTCCCAATTGCTGCTGAGGAAACCAGAATCTTTATTGCTGTCCGAATAGCCCAGCATCACCTCTTGCAATTTGAGAGTGTCGATTGGACATTGGATATTTTCTTCGCTTTTTTCCGCTACTTCCTGCGCGTATCCTCCTATTAGCAAAGCTCGATAAAGCGGCAGATCAAAGATTTTTTGCATTACTTCCGGCGCTTTTTTCAAATCTTCCACAGTTTCAAACAGGGGAACTACTTGAATGCTGCTAATTCCTGTCGCCGGATCGTAAAGTCCGGCTTCTTTTGCTAACAGCAAAACCGCCAGTAAATCGCTGACATCGTGGCTCATGCTGATGACGTAAGTTTGGCAAATTTCCGGGCCAAACTCCTGGTGCATTTGCCGCAATATCCGGAAGGTATTGATCGTCTCGCAAGTTTTGGGAGAAAAGGGCAATTCTGCTGGAATTAAAGGGCGGCGAGTTTGCAGTTCCGTTGCCAGCCAAATAATTCGATCGCCTTCCGACATTTGATTGTAAGGCTTGGGCAAAATTTGCAAGTATTCAGCAATTTCGCTCAAAGCGTCGGAGTGTACTGTTGACTCTTGGCGGATATCTAGGTAAGCCAAATTAAATCCGTAAATTTCTACTTGGCAGAGCAGATTTTCCAAATCCCGACAGCTCAAACCTGTTTCCACTAAATTGCGTTCGATGAGCTTCAGCTCGGTCAAAAACTCAGCGCCCGATCGATAAAGGCCGGTCATTCCGGGATTTTCTGACAAAGCTTCGCGCTCCCGCTGCAACTCGTCTCCTTTGTAGAGCCGCCAATTGCGATCGCGCGTATTTTCCAGTCGCTGCAGCACGTAGGCCAGCTTCAACCGATAAGGTTCTTGGCGGTAGCGGATTGCCCATTGTTCGTAAACCTCCGGGAATTCCGATTTGTCGCGATCGAGAGATTCCAGCAATTCCGGCAGCACGTCGCTCCAGTGCAGCGACAAACTCAAAAGTTCGTTCAGCCGCTTCACGGCGTTGATGTACTTACACAGCACCAAATGGCGCTGATAGCAAGCGGTTTGCCAAGTAACTTTCGGAGTCACAGAAGGATTGCCGTCTCTGTCGGAACCTACCCAAGAACCGAATTTGCAAAAATTGTAACTCGGCGGTTTCAGGTAAGGATAAGAAGCGTGCAGCGCTTGCTTGAGTCGGTGGTAGAGTTCTGGAATTGCATCAAACAAGACTTCATCAAAGTAGTGCAGAGTGTACTCCACCTCGTCAAGCACAGTCGGCTTGAACTGGTGCAGTTCGTCAGTGCGCCACCAGAGGCGAATTTCTTCCATCAGTTGCTCTTGGAGAGCCGCCGCTTCCCAGCAAGACACCGGATAGGGGCTTGGAGAGTCGGCCCCGATCACCTGAAATTTCTCGTCAACTTGGTCTAGCTGTTGGAGAATCTTCGCCATCCGCCGCTGCTTGGTGCGGATCGTGTGGCGGACAATTTCCGTCGGGTGAGCGGTAAATACCAAGCGGATGTCCAACTGATCGATCAAGCGCTGAATTTGCTGGCTCGGCACGTTCAAGCGCAGCAGCATCGGGAACAGTTGGTGAAAAGTGCCGGCATCTCGGGCGATCGTCTCGCTGCTGTCTGCATTGCTCAGAGCTGTTTGGGTGGGGCTTGGGCCTTCCCTGTGCCGCGGGCGATCGGGGGCATCCGTTGCTTGTCCTGGCAGCTTAGAAAACATCCGCCCCCCAGCGTCGTTGCTGCTAGCGTAAGCTAGCTGTTGGTCTCGCTGTTCGTAGTGCTGTTCGACAATGTTGATTAACTGGAAATACAGTGCAAAAGCCCGAGCCGCGCGGATGGCGGCGTTAAGGTCGAGCTTTTCGATTAGCTGTACGACATTCGAGTCACGAAAGTGAGTGGCTTGTCCCTCAGCGGAATTGACCGATCGCATTTGTTGGAGCAAATCCACCAATTCCTGCCCGCACTCCTGTCGCAGCACCGATTCCCACAAGTCCTCTACTACTTTGAGGCGATTGCGCAGAAACAGGTCTGATTTTGAGTAAGCGGGAGAATGGGAAATAGATGTTGCATCAATAGCCTGTTCTGAAGACTGGAGGACTGAACTCATCGGGCTGTTCCTCAATAGCTGCGGGTGTCAAGAAAATTGTATGGTTTAGTTTCGCCTAAAACACTTTTGTTTGCAGTCAAATTTGAGACAACTTCTTGCAACGTAGAAAGTAGAAGGCACTTATGTACAAAGTATAAGGAAAGATTAATTCTTAGGCCACAGATTGTACCTATTGTCAAGCTTTCATATCTGTTGACTTGCGATTTTAGATTTTAGACGCTCAGCCTGAGAGGTTCGGCGAGCGGTCAGTTGAGTCGCGCTCAGTCGAACAATTTTAGATTTACTCCAAAGATGAATCTGGGAAGTTGCACTAGAGTGGAAAATTTTTATCTCTCCACGACAGGAGTACGTGGCACCGTATCCGTTTTTAGGCGGGGTCAAAAAATTAAACTTCTAGCTGCAGCATCCTTCCTTGGGCTTTCTAGTCGTGTGATTGAGGAAAGTTGAGTACGGGGAGGCGCGAACCCCGAAAGACTTCTTCGCTTTCAACGCCGATCGACGCAACAAACTCAGCAGCAGCTTTAGCCACCACCAACCCGCCCAGCATGGGTAAGGCGACCAAGCTCAATAAAATGTCTGAGGGAACTGGCAACTTTGGACTGTTAGGTGTTTTAGTTTTGAGCAAGTCTTGGTTTTCCGACGGCATAAATTCCTCCTGTGTCAATCCGTAATCCTCAGTTTACAAGGCAAATAATCATCTTGACCGCTGCTTTCTGACTAATGACTTCTGATATCAAATCCGGTGATATCCGAATGATATCCTGCAAGCGATCGTCCCCGCGCAGCCAAGTCTATAAATATCTTCTCGCGAGAGCATAAGCTCGCACTCGGAAAAAACGCTTTGTATAAAATCGGGATGCTCCCCGAATTATATCGATCCTGCGACTCTCTCCGCGGAGCATGACGAAACCACAGCACTACAGTCGGAAAATAATAGACATTTCCACAAAAGCCTGTCTTGAACGGGCAGGATGCCTGTTCCACAAGAATTATGAGAGAGGTCTAATTATTATTCGGATGCAAACGGAAACGATATGACTAATGACGAATAACTTGTTACTTGGCTTAAGTTGGACCTATCTGTGCCAAAATGTCGAGGTATTATCAAAAAAATATTCCCCAACGGCCCGAAGCCGAGGGGATACAAGGCAAGACACTAAGTCCAGCATGGCTTAAACCAGACAAAACGGTTAGGCTCGGCAAATCAAATAATTGTCTGTAAAATCTGTAACTGTGCTATTTCTAGAAAACAAAACCAGCTTTGGCAAAATTTAGAGTTTCATGTTGAATGCGAACGGGAGCATATTGGCAGACAATCGATCGAGCGCGTCGCAGTGGGCCGGGGAAGCTTTAGGGCTTCCCGAAGTTCAAGTACAAGCGCGTTTGCGGGGAAATCACCTGCACATTTTGTGCGAAGCAGCGCAGTGCCCGTCTCAAGAATTGGTGACGGCGAGATTTACCAACGCGCTCGAACACACTGATTTAACGCGACTGCTGCCCGATCGACCTAAAATTTACCAGTTGTTTCTGTGCGGTCGCAAAATCGGTTCCCGACAAAATGACTGGACAGTCCGGCTCGATTGCAGCAGTCCGCAGCGACAGCAGCAGCCACAGCCACAGCAACCGGAACCAAAAGTTGCCGAAGTGCCGCCGCCAGCGAGTTCCCCCGACGAACCGCCAGCCAGCCCTAAAAGAGGCGGATTTTTCGACCAATTTAAGAATCAAAATCACAAACTCAAACAGACACCAGAGGCTGTAAAAACATCGACCCACCCGCCGCAAGTACGGGAAGAACTGGATTTTGACGCCGAAAGTCTGCCCGTCGCCTCCCGGATTCCATACCCAGAAGTTTTTGAAACTTCCGCCGTGACGATCGACACTTCGGGTGCTGCGACGCGGGAAGTTTTCCGTTCCGCCGTTCCCCCGCAGCAGAAAGCGAACCGTGGCGCGGTGGCTTTGATTCAATCCCCCGAAGCTGACTCAGGCGAGGGCGATGGCGGTGGAACATTGACGGTTTCGCCGGAAACTTTGGCGCGCCGGGGCTATCCAGAGGCGATCGCCAGCTATCTCAGCGAAATCCTCGGGCCGATGGGAGTTTCGGTGAAAGTAAGCATTCGCGAAAAAGAACTCAAAAGCAGCCGGGAAAACCTGCCGGCTCAGGCGCCGGAAAATATCAAGCCCAAGGAACGCCGGCTGCTGGTGCTGTGCGAGTCAGCTTACAGCCCCGACCCTTCCTTGCTGGCAGAACCTATCGCCGCCAGGCTGCGGAAACTGCAACTAGAGGATTTCGGGGAAGCATTAATCGGCAGCCAAGTCAGCGGCGAAGCGAAGCCGGACTGGGTGCTGCGGGTGGATTTGACTTCGCCGGACAAAATTCTCAAGGAATGGGCCAGGTGGGGAGACGTACCTGCGATCGCCAAACTGCTAAACCAACACTTGGCAGCATCGAGAGTCGAAGTGCGGGCCACCCTCAAAGAAGCAACCCTCCACCTGTTTTGCAGCAAAACTGCCAAAAAAGGACAAAAGACTAAACGGCAAGAATACCCCGACAAGCAGCAAACCACCGACACGATCGCCCCTTTGTTAGCCTCCTTCGCGCCCCAAGGCCTCCGCGCAGCTACTATCTACGGCGTAGAACCAGCCAAGGACTCTCAGGCAGCGCCCGAGTCGCCGGTCTGGATAGACTGGGTGGACTTGCCTGCTGCCCACCATCCCGACTTGGCTGCCAGCACCAGAACGCTGGCTGCTGAGGGCGACCAATTGGCTTTGACTTTTTTATTGAACAGGTTGCTCAACCCTAGTCTCAGGCGCAAGCTGGAAACAGGAGGGATTCGGGCGGTCGTGCTGCAAAAAGCCGACGTGCTGCACGTCATGACTGAAGCTCTGACTTGTCCTTCTCAGTCGAAGGTCGGGCCGCCGGTGGCTAAATTCTTGCGGCAGTTACAAATTCCGGGAGTGTCAGGGGTGCGAGTCTACGGACGCCGCGCGGGCCAGAAAGTGCCGCTGTGGCGCTACGCAATTGACCTCAGAACGGCTGTTGACGAGGAATCAGCAGCGGCACCCGCACCTGCTCCCTCGCAACTGGCTGTGTTGGAAAAGGAACCGGTACCGGAGTTTGCGCCGGCGGAGGATGGGAGTTTTTCGGGTTTGGGCGACAATTTGGTGTTCGATGCTCCGGCGCCCAACTCCTGGCGGCCCCGCTTCAAAATCAGACTCCCCGGATACAATCTGGGCGAGCAGTTAGTTCAAGCTGCGGTGCAACCGCTTGTCGCTTCGGGTTTGTTTGTTCCCAACGATGGTTTGTCAACGAATGCTGCTGCGCCGGGAGGCGTGAGAGCCGATCGCGCGGCCGGCATGGCTTTGATTTGGGCGATCGCCGGCTGTCTGCTGACTTTCAATACCGATTGGCTCCTCGGTCTATTTCTGCAATCTGCGACTGTCAGTCAAGCTCCTAGCGCCTCGGAAGTTTGTAAGGGCCCAAATTGTCAAAATCCCTCTCCCAAGGATGTGGACGACGTTACAGCCCCACTTCCGAAGGAAACCCCGAACCCCGTTCCCCCTGCTGATGAGGTAAATTTGCCTCAAATTCCGTTGCAGCCGTCGCCGTCGGCGAACCAGCAAGAGGCTTTCAATGGCTCTGGGTTTACGAAACCGGGAAATACTAGCGTTCCTGTAGCTGATGTTTCTGCTCCTGCGGTGTTCCCGACTTTGAGGAGCCAGCAGCTTGACGAGCAGATAGCGCGCTATCAAGAGTACATCCACCTGCACAAAAAACCGCCGGATATTTTAATTGTGGGTAGTTCGAGGGCGCTGCGGGGCATCGACCCGGCGGTTTTGGAAACAGCTTTGGCAGCTTCGGGCTACCCGGGGCTGAGGGCTTACAATTTTGGGGTTAATGGAGCTACTCTCCAGGTTGTAGATTCGCTCATCCGCCGGATTTTGCCGCCGCAACAACTGCCGAAATTGCTGGTGTTGGCGGACGGGGCGAGGGCTCTCAACAGCGGGCGGCCGGATTTGACTTTTAGTGCGATCGCTTCTTCGGAAGGTTACAGGCAATTGAGCCGGGGTAGTTTTCTGATCCGCACCAATCAATTAGAAGCCGAAACATCGAACGCAAGCGCCAACAATCCGGTGGCGACTGCCACTGAATTGGTGAACAATTTGGGACAAACTCAAGCTAACGTTCAGCAATTGGTGAGTAAAAAGTTGGTTGAGGGTTCTGCAATTTACAAAAAGCGCGATCGACTCAAAGGGTTTTTGCGATCGCTCGTCAATCCATCAGCCCCTGCTGCAACCGACAGCCCCCAAACTGCAGCCCTGGGTGAACAAACAACGGAAAATGCCCAGCCAACTGCTGCGAGTAAACCCGTCAGCGAGTTTCAACCAAATGGCTTTTTGCCGATCGATATCCGCTTCAATCCCGAGACTTACTTTCAGAAGCACCCGAAAGTATCTGGTTATTACGACTCCGACTATCAAAATTTTAAATTGATAGGCGAACAAGCTCTAGCACTCAAAAATTTGATCGAATTTACCAAGGTTCGCAACATCAATCTCGTGTTTGTGAATATGCCTCTGACTGAAGATTATTTAGACCCGGTGCGGACAGGTTACGAACAAGAATTCCGGCAATATATGCAAGAATTAGCAGCCCAAAGCGGACTAATTTTCCTAGATAATAGTTTACTGTGGCCCCAGGCGCGGGAATCTTTTTCCGACCCCAGCCACCTCAACCGTTACGGTGCTATTGCAGTTTCTAAGCGGTTGGCTCAAGATCCCATGATTCCCTGGCCGGCGAAACAGTAGTTTTGACTTTTGAGTTTTGAGCTATTTTAGAAGTTAGATGCTCCCAGCGTTGCGAGTGCGGCGCGACTATCTCAAAACTATTCTTTCCGGCGGCTAAATACTGAAAATGAAAAGATTGATATTTCCTGAAAATAGCCAAAATCAACAGATAAAAATTCCGAGAAAAAATCTGCCTTTGATATTTTTTATCTTATCTTTAGCATTTTTCTGTTTCAGTTTGTATAAAGGTTTCTGGTTACCTTTAGCTTTATCCTCTGGGCCGCCCAGCAACGAACAAAGTAGCGAACAGCAAACTCTGGCACCCTTTGAACAGGTTGTCCAAGGCGCACAAAAGTTAGAGGGACTATTTACTCTTTACCGCAATCAAGCAACTGATAAAGTATATCTGGAAATTAAACCGCAACAACTCGACAAAAAGTTCCTGTGCTTTGTGACATTGGCATCTGGTTTGGGGGAAGCGGGCATTTTGAGCGGAATGCCGATCGGCGATTTCTTGTTTCAACTGCGGCGCGTCCAAAATAACGTGCAGTTTGTGATTCCTAATATCAATTTTCGCACAAGTCCGGGCGACCCGCAAGCAGGTTCGGTAGAACGGGGATTTAGCGAGTCGATTCTCTATTCTTTGCCGCTCAAAAGCATTCATTCGCAAAGACAAACTCTGCTGATCGATTTAGGCGATTTGTTGATGAGCGAAAAGCGGGATTTACCAGGGGTAAAAGCGATTTTGCCGATGATTTTGGGCGCTTCTTACTCGATCGATGAAGACAAGTCTTATTTTAAAGATGTTAAAGCGTTTCCGCTGAATGTGGAAATTGCTTCTATTTACGGTTTTTCTAGCGATGATGACAGTGCGGTTAACTATTTACCTTCGGTTCCTGACAGTCGGGCTTTTAACCTCCGCATTCACTACAGTTTCTCGGAAGTGCCGCTAAATAACGGCTACCGCCCCAGACTTGCGGATGAGCGAGTGGGCTATTTCCTCACAGCATATAAGGACTTTTCTGACAAGAGCGGCCGCGAGCCTTTTGTGCGCTATATCAACCGCTGGCATTTGCAAAAGCAAATCCCGACGGCGCCGATGTCGCCTCCGGTGCAGCCGATCGTCTTTTGGATTGAAAATAATGTGCCTCCCGAATACCGAAACGCAATTCGCGAGGGCGTTTTGGAGTGGAACAAAGCTTTTGAAAAGGCAGGTTTTACTGAGGCCATTCAGGTCAAACAAATGCCGGACAATGCTAAATGGGACCCGGCTGACGTTCGCTACAATACTATTCGCTGGTCGAGTTCTTTTGAGCCTCAGTTTGCCGGCATTGGGCCGTCTCGCACTAACCCGCTGACGGGGCAAATTTTAGATGCTGACATTCTGTTGGATGCTAATATTGTCTGGCAAATCAAACAAGGCTATCGGTCTTTGGTGGAACAAAATCGCTCGGTATCTAAGAGTTTTCAAGGGCGAAACGGTTCTAATACTAATCCCTGTCAGTTCGGGATGTATTCTCGCTATTTGAATCAGTTAGAAAATGGGGATTTAGGAAAAAGCAGCGGGGAAAATGATCGAGGTGGAATTGCTGATGATTTGCCGACTTTGGTAGAAAGATACCAGGAGCAAAAACGCTCGCCTTTATCGCGGTTGATGTCGAGTTCGGATATGTGTTTTGGGTTGGAATCGAGCCGGCAGTTTGCGATCGGGGCAATGTCGAGGTCACTGTTGGAAAATGCAGCGCCTAGCAGTGGGACGATTGACAATTATGTGAATGAATTTATCCGATTTTTGACTACCCACGAAGTCGGTCATACTCTCGGTTTGAGGCACAATTTTCACGGGAGTACGATGCTGCAACCGGAGGATTTGAACAATACTCAGGTAACTCGCACGCAAGGTATGGTGGCGTCGGTGATGGATTATGTGCCGATTAATTTGGCACCGCAGGGAACTGTGCAGGGCGACTATTTTCCAACGATTGTAGGGCCTTACGACGATTGGGCGATCGAGTATGGTTACAAGGTGATTGGCGGCCCAAACCCCAACAGCGACTTACCAGCGCTGCAACAAATTGCCAGCCGCGCTGCGGAACAGCAATTAGCTTACGCGCCGGATGAGGATTCTGTTGATATTCTCGATCCCGCTGCAAATAGCTTTGATCTCAGCGCCAATATGCTGAGGTACTCGCAATGGCAATTGGATAATGCTAGGGCGATGTGGAAGCGTTTAGAAAAGCGAACTCCGGTTGGGGAAGACGGTTATAACGAACTGCGGGTGATGTTTGATTCGGTGTTCGGCTATTATGTTCAGCAGGTGATGAATGCGACTTTGTATGTGGGGGGACAGTCGTTTAATCGGATTCGCCCTGGAGATACTAATGCGAAGTTGCCGTTTGTGCCGATCGAACTTTCTCAGCAGCGAGAAGCTTTAGCAACATTAGAGAAGTACGTTTTTGCCCCGGATGCGTTTAGTTTTGCGCCGGAGTTGCTCAACAAATTGGCGCCTTCGCGCTGGGAGCACTGGGGAAGTCCGGCTTTGGTGTTTCCTCTAGATTACCCGATCGGCGATCGAATTACTTTTTTGCAGCGGTTTGTGTTGCGAGTTTTGCTATCTCCGATGCGCTTGGCGAGGCTGCGGGATGCCGAGTTAAAATCGACGCCGGAAACTGCTTTGAGGTTGCCGGAAGTGTTGGATACTGTGCAAAAGGATATTTGGAAAGAGGTTTTGCAGCCGGAAAAGAAGATGCAAATTCCAACTTTTCGGCGTTCTTTGCAGCGGGAACATTTGGCGATTTTGATCGGAATGGTGCTGCGAAAAACGAATGTCCCAGAGGATGCGCGGAGTTTGGCTTGGTACGAGTTGCGGCAGTTGCGGGAGGGTTTGAGCAAGAGTATTCGGAATTTGGATCGGAATGCTGATGCTTATACGCGGGCTCATTTGGAGGAAACGCGCGATCGTATTTCTAAGGTTTTGAATTCGCAAATTCAGTCGAATTAATCTTATAGTTAGGTTCTCGTCGCAGTAACTTTGTGACGAGTTCCTAATTCAAGTCAGCATCAGCTTGGTAGCGCAAATTCACGATCGCCAATGCGCTTTCGTCGCTTATCGCTTAGCTAGTTGTTGCTTCAAATCGCGGATAGTAACGCTGGTGTTGGGTTGCTGAGCAATTTCTACACAGCGGGCGATCGCACTTCTCGGTTGCGATACTTCCGACGCGGAATTGAGCCGTCTTCGGGGCGCGATCGTACAAACTCCGATAATCTTGCCAAGTCGCAGGTAAGCGTATTACAGAACCCGCAAACCATTGAATTTTTTATGGTGAGATGAGGGCAAGCATTGTCTAAGCTGGCTTTTGCAGCCATTGATTTTAATGATAACAAGAGTGGTGTGGGCGATCTGCCTGTGACTTCTCCAAAGCGATAATGCGACCCATCGAAGGGCGCGATTGAGTTTTATCTATTGCTCCACACAGGGTCACGGAATAGAAAAAATGTAACGTTCGTGTTCAGCAGCGACGAGTAACCTGTGCCTATTTACATTTCAACAGGATAAATCTGGGCAGATTTACCTGGCGATTCTTCGCTGACTATTTTCTAGGGGAATTTTATCCAAAAAAGGTTGTATAATAGCTTGAACTTCATCGGGAAATGTACGCGCCCAGAGACTAATGAATGCCTCTCTCACCCGTGCTTCTGGAATCAACCCAAGTTGTTTGCCTACCTGGGAATAGAGTACATGAGGATCTCGGTTTGTGTTATGAACACTCCGAACAATATCTACAACTTTTACGTGTTCTTCATAGGGACGCAATAAAGCAACAGCTAGTTCTCCTGATATGTCATCAAGTTTTTCAATGACCTTACCGTAGATGTAAGATTCTGGGCTTTGTCCTGGAAGACGATGTATAGAGTCTGTTACAGACTCATGCTGTTTAGAATCACCATCGATTAAACAAACTGAAGGTTGAGACACACTAGGATCAAGTTTACGACCTCGATGAACTGTTACAGCCGTTCCATCGCCTTCCATTGCATGGACGGTGACACCCTCCATGGCTACTCCAGGTAAAGAACGCAAAATTTCTTCTACCCATGTTCGGGCAAAACTGTCTTCAACAAATACAACAAGCAGAGAGTCTATTTGACCGCTGATTGCACGAAGAGAGCCAATGTCTAACTTACCCTGATATAAACTACCATTTGCGGCTGCCCATATTGCTTGGTCGGGCAATGGTTTGAGCGCATCATTTGAATGCGTAGTAAAAATGACCTGAATTTTTCTGCGTCTAGCTAAATCAATTAAGTATTCAACCATGCGGACAGTTGCAACAGGATGGAGCCCATTTTCTATCTCTTCAATAAGTACGAGTGAATTTTCTGGTATAGTCTCTAATTTGATTGCCATACGAATGATACTGGATTCCCCAGCACCAAAATGAAACTCAGAATATGAGTCTCCCGCTGAAGTTTGTCCCGCAAGCAGCGTAACTCGACCGCGAGTATCCACACGCAGAAATGAGAATGCGGATATGTCCTTGTCGAGGATACTAGCTACTGCTTTAGCAACGCCTGAACTAATTTCATCAATATATTCGGGAGCTACATCAAAAGAATTGGATGCACATTGCTTAAGTTCTGGACGTTCATTTGCTGGTACAGTTCGAGATACGCCAAATACGGCTACTACTCTTTCCTTATCTCCTTCAACCTTCCATTCGCGTGACCATTTAGAACGAGCAAATTTGGCAATACGTCGAATACTATCTGATTTTCGTATTTCTCTATCTATCAATTCATACTCAAATTTCCAGTTCTGCATACTTGAGTCAAATCGGCCACTTTTTGCAAAAAATAATGATGGCTTAACTGTTTTATACGCACAGGCTGCTGCACCTAATACTGTTGTCTTGCCTCCACCGTTTACTCCTACAATAGCTGTTACAGGAAAATCAAAGGTTATTGATTGATCTTTAAAAGCTCGTGCTTTTTCAAGAGATATTTTAAGTAAATACTTACCATAACTTTTTTTCTGAACTTTCTCAAGAAGATCATTGACTTGGGAATCTCTAATTTCACTTTGAAATGGCACTGTTAAAAAAACCTCTATGCTTTTTGATACTGCTCAAATAGTAACTTAACCCAATCACAATTGCCCAACATTAACCTTACAACTCTGCTAATGATAAGCTTGCAGTGATTTAACTCCCAACATCAACAGGTGTAGTGGAACTCTGCCCCAACCGATAGCCTGAGCCGCATAACTATTAATTAGACCGACTTTCTCTATGTATCTACGGAATTATACCCGATGAACTGACAAGTTGCGAGTGATTTTCCCAGTTTCAGTAAATATACGGACAGCTTGTCTGTATAACACCGCGATTTCTTTGAATACACGGAAACTTTTCGTGATTCTGTCAAACAGATGAGGAACGGATGTCGGCACTGGTTAAAATTGTTTGAAACCTTTGTCTCTAGCTTACTTTTTTTCTCGCACCAAACTCACACCGCGATATAATTCCTCGATCGCCACTTCAAGCTCGATACTCTGAAAGATCGTCACCCAAAGCCTGCCTGAATCGACACAATTGCAACAGCAATCGCTGTTTCAATAACTACGGTAGGGGGCGTTGACGAATTCGATCGCCCTCCACCACCCTCAACCGTTCCTCAAATTGCAATCCTTCAGTCTGTAATAAATTCAACAATATTGATGCTGGTTCTTCCGGCGTGTGAGGACGAAACCGCAAATAAATGACACCTCTTGGCGATCGCAGCCGCAAGCGATAAATGAGTTCGCCGTAATCGCGATCGAACATCAAAATCACCCGTTGCTCATCCGCATTAACTGGCCTAAGCAAACAGTAAAGGTGTGTAAAATACGTCTTCTTTGAGGCACTCCGCCGCGAAAGCAAACACAGCTTGTAGAGATTCAGCATTAAGCGTTGGGTAGTTTTCTAGAATTTGTTGCTGCGTCCAACCTTTTGAAAATAGCCCTAGAACGAACTCCACTGATATTCGTGTCCCCTTAATTACAGGCTTGCCAAGCAGAATTTTAGGATTTGAGTGAATGTGTGCTTTCCAGTTCATAACCAGTGCGCCTCTATAGGGTTTTCATCTATTATGAGCATAGTTAAGATTATAAAATTTATGACCGCAGCAGTATCTATTGACATTGGTACGCTCATTACACGCACTCCCGGACTGCATGGTGGATGTCCCCACATCGTCGGTAAAGGCGTTACCGTTCGCCGGATTGTAACCTGGTACAAGCGAGGATTGACTGCTGAAGAGATTGGCGATCGCATCGGACATCTCACCCTCGCCGAAGTCTACGCCGCACTCACCTACTATCATGCCAACACCCAAGAAATTGAAACTGATTTGCTTCATCAAGCAGCACAAGCGAAGCGTCTTGAAGCTTTGCACAGCAACTTTGGTAAATATGAAATGCTAAGATAATAAATAATACACCGCCCATAGAAAAATCTTCTAGATAAGCACTATCCTCAAACTGGGAAAGAGAAACTGATTTTTACCGGATAAATTTAGGGGGTGTAGGAGGAATCGCGGCAATGAAGTAAAGTTTTATAACAAAATTCCACACTTGTGTTTCTTGAGTAAACCGTAAAGTTCGAGATCTTCAAACTGCCCTCGGTGAAAAACACGCTGTTTGTGGCTACCTTCCTGCATCATTCCCAGCTTTTGTAGCACCTTAGCCGAGGCTATATTCCGCCTGAGACAAGTTGCATAAATGCGATCGAGCTTTAATGTTTCAAATCCAAACTCAAGCACCGCCAAAGCAGCTTCCGAGGCATATCCTTGTCCCCAGTAAGGTTTGCCAATCCAATACCCCAATTCTGCCTCTTCATTAGCCGAGTTGAGAGATAATCCTACAGCACCCACCAAGATGGGGTTTTGTCGCAGTACGATCGCAAAGTTTGCTGCTTTACCTGCTTCCCAATCGGGTTGATGCGTGCCAATCCATTCCTCGGCCATCCCATCCTCAAACGGGTGAGGGATATTCAAAGCAGTAGCGGCGATCGCCTCATCACCTGCTAGTTTCTGAACTAAGAGAGCATCCGATTGTGTAAATTGTCTTAGCAGCAACCTTTCTGTTGTAATTTCTGGTTGTAAGTTAGCGCTTAGCATGGCAGTTTGTTAGTGAATTTAGTTCTGATGTGATTCAATAGCCGATGTATCGCAGATATAATTTTGAGAAATCACCCATTGCGTATTATACTTTTGCGCCTTACCAATCGAGAGCATCCAGCGATCGTAGGAGGCATGAGACAGCCACTCGGCATTCGGAATCAGCGCCACAGATGCTGCACGAGAGAGTTCATAAGCTCGACGAAAATGGTCTGGACAAGTGCCGTGTTGTAGCAGCATGGCAGCATGATATTGAGCGTCTGGTGTGGCGATCGCTCCTTGACGATCGAGGGCGAGTACGCGCTGCAATCGGGCTTTGTCGCGGGTAGAATCCAGCACAAAACGTCCTGAATTGCGCTCGATTTGATCCATATCGTACAGATAGCGAAGTTCTTCATTGACAGTCATTGGGGGGCGCGATCGGCGGATATCGCTCAGTCTCGGTTTGGGGCTGTATATGTGTAGGCAAATTATCGCGGCCCACGGCGGCGAAATTGGAGTCATCAGCAGTCCCTATCGGGGGGCAACGTTTTAGTTTACACTCCCTATTCAAGACTGATTTAGTGTAATTGATTCGTTTTTTTCTCAAAAATTATGTCTGCTAACACTGCAAAAAATAATTACTTCCGATTGGCATTGTTCTGGGCGTTTCTGGGTAGTTTGGGAAGCTTGGCGGTGTTCCCTTATGCCCTGTCTCTAAATCCGGCAGTAAGTCAATTGCCTGCACCGCTACCTGTTTTGGCGATCGCCTCCGCCCTGCAAACCGGAATTTTTCTAATTCTGTTTTGTTGGATTGGGCTTCGCCTCGGTAACTCGATCGGACTTGATACGCCCATAGCTCGTGCTTTGGTATATCGACAGCCTTTCGGATCAATATCTAAATCTGCCCTTAACACGGCGCTAATTGTAGGCTGCATTGGTGGAATCGTCCTGATTGGATTGAGTTTAGCTTTCCAACCTTGGATGCCGCCAATGGCAACTCCAACAACGCTCGAAATTGATCTCTGGAAACGCATATTAGCTTCCTTCTACGGAGGCATCACCGAAGAACTCTTGTTGCGACTGTTCGGTATGACATTGATTGCGTGGCTACTTTGGAAGATTTTTGAGCGAGACAAACCGCAACCCTCTACATTGATTTTTTGGCTGGCGATCGTGGCGGCGGCAATATTGTTTGGTGTGGGTCATTTGCCTGCCGCTGCCAATCTCTGGGGACTAACCCCAATCGTGATTTTCCGAACGATTTTGCTCAATGCCCTCTTAGGGATTCCCTTTGGTTTTCTTTACTGGCGTTGGGGATTAGAATACGCTATGTTATCTCATTTTTTGGCAGATTTGGTACTGCATGGAATAGGAGGAAGTTAGCAGGATATGCAAACAATGCAATGGTACAACGAACCTTTACAATGGCATGAGGATAACGATGTTATCCATATTACCGCTGGCGCAAAGACTGACTTTTGGCGGCAAACTCATTACGGATTCATTCGCGATAACGGCAACTTTTACTACCGTCAAGTTTCAGGCGACTTTACAGCCGAAGTCAAAATTACTGGTTGCTATCAATCGCTCTACGATCAAGCAGGATTGATGATTCGAGAGAGCGAAAATATCTGGCTCAAGTGCGGCATTGAGTTTGTTGAGGGAGTGCAAAACGTGAGTGCGGTTGTGACACGAGACTATTCCGATTGGTCTGTTATGCCGCTTGAAGTGCCGCCTGTTTCCCTGTGGCTGCGGGTAAAGCGCCGAGCTGAAACGGTGGAAGTGCAATACTCGTTGAATGGGGAAGACTATTCAATGATGCGACTGGCATATCTAACTGAGTCACCAATCGTTCAAGTTGGGTTAATGTGTGCAGCTCCCCAAGGTGAAGGCTTTGCAGTCGAATTTGAAGGGTTTAAGCATAGTAAGCCGATCTAATTTGGTATGAGATAAACTTCACCAATCAAACAAGCTCAGCATAGGTGATCGGGTAAAAAACGTACTTGACATCAGCGCAAAATAAGATCGCTGCTCTTGTAGGGTACGTTAACGAAGTATACCGTAAACTTTGACACCTCTTCTCGGTTTTACTGCCCGCGTCCTGGTTTGCAATCTACTAAACCTAATGCTTCTGTGTCGAGAAAATTGGCAATCGCCATTTCGATGATCGCCGCTGCGATCGGATATTCAATTACGAATCATTGTGAGGTGGATGTAGAGCGATAGAATGCAGGACTCCTCGAAGATTGACTACTCCTTCTCTGTTGAGTTGCAGCCGATCGATGGTAGCGCGTCCAGTTGGTGTTAAGCCCAACATTTGAGTCGAATCGCTGCTCCAAGTAAAGTGTTCGCTCCAGTTATCCCGTCGAGGATGATAAAGTGGGACGGAGCCACCTGTAACGGGGTCGATCGCCTCACTATGACTGTATTTGAAATTGTTGCACCCTTGACAAGCGATCGCCAGATTATCCAAATCACTGGTGCCACCTTTGGAGCGAGGGATAATGTGTTCAATGGAGAAGGGGTCTGGAGAGAATTTAGCTTGACTGAGACAATACTCGCAGCAACCATTGGCGCGTTGTTTAATGAATAGTCGTTGCTGCTGTGTGAGGCGGGATTCAGGCATAATCAACGATCTCGGGATGAGGATTGATGCCGAGGGTTTGCATGAGCTCCGTCAGAGGTTGGTTGCGGAAGGTTGCGAGTTGAATTAAGGCTTGAATGCGGGCAACATTGAGTTGTTCAAGGCGATCGCTCATTTGGATCAGTTGCTTGTGTTCTTCGGGAGTCAGGGTTTCGGCATGACGCTTGGCGATGAGGGCATGGTATTCTTCCCAGGTTTGTGCACTAAAGCCGATGTTAATTTGTTGCAGCAAGTCGGCTTCAGTAGGTGGGGTGGTTGGAAGTTTAGGCTGGAGGCGTTCTTGCAGGGCGTTGAGGATGTAGCGATCGGGTTCAACGCCCTGTCGAGATGCTTCAGTGCGGATCTGGTGTTCGAGTTCGGGAGAGAGGTTGAGGGTGATGGGGGTCATGGTTATCTTGGCAGCAACATCTATTCATCATTTTAGCGATCGGGCTTTCACCTTATCTCGAACTTCATCGCCTGGGACTTCTCGATTTTACTGCCCGCGTCCTGGTTTGCAATCTACGAAACCTAATGCTTCTGTGTCGAGAAAATTGGCGATCGCCGCTGCGATCGGATCTTCAATTTCCGCAGCACGGGCAATTAGAGCCGCTTGAATTCGTTTTGGCAAGCGTCTCAAAATGACTTCGGCATCAGCAGGAGAAAGTTGTTCTTGAAGTTTGGCTTGCATGGCATTCACCTTTCATTAATAGGCGAAATAGAGGTGTCTCCTCGGCGATCGTACAAACTCTGATAATCTTGCCAGGTTGCAGGTAAGTGCACTAGAGAACCGGCAGGCAATTGAATTTTTTCGGGTGAGACGAGGGCAAACATAGTCTAAGCTTCGTGTTGCAGCCATTGATTTTAATGATAACAAGACTGGTGTGGGCGATCGCTCCTGGTTTTTAGTCGAAATTTGCGCTACAACAATAAATTCATCTGCCATATGACTTGGGCGAGGGTAGCTAGATGGTTAGCTGGATTCTAGAAGATGGTGTATTTGGCTGCTCTATGGCTCCACTTGCAACGGAGATTCGCAAGCAAGGACACAATGTTAAGATTGTTGACTATACCAGAGGCATAACAGACTATCAACGCTTCTTTCCCCAAACAGAGTGTGTCATCTTCTATGGGTCACTCTATATAGCTGAACAGATTCTCAGTTGGGATTTGTCTTGGACACCAGGAATTATCGGGACTATTGAACATTATCATTGCACAGCCTATTATCCTCATCTTAAACCTTGGCTGTTGAATGCAGGGGGTTATATTTTGCCACTATCAGAGTTGTCTTCCTCTGTGGTTGAAAAGCCTAAATTACTTTTCAATCTTGAGGAGAGCAAACGTTTGTTTATCCGTCCCAACAGTCCACTTAAACCTTTTGCAGGTAGTCTGTATTCTCCTAGAGAAGTGACGGACTTAGACAGTTTTATGAAACGCCATTACCTCGAAGACCCGAACATTTTGGTGGTGGTTGCAGCGGAACAGTCCATTGAAGCAGAATGGAGAGTGATTATTGCCCAAGGGCAAATCTTGTGTGCTTCTCAATATCGGCAGATTGAGAAACCTTACTATCAATCCGGAATGCCTGAGATTGTGCGACAAGTAGCCGAAGCGGTGGCGCAACAACAATGGCAGCCTGACCCAATTTGGGTTCTAGATCTCTGTTGTTCTGGTAATTGGGCTTACGTTCTAGAGATTAATTTTCTATCGTGTTCAGCCTTGTATCAGTGTGATTTGAGCTTAGTTGTGAGAGAAGCATCAGAGGCGGCATGGAAGCGGTGGGTCCAGAAGCAGCAAGGGATATAATATTTTGCACCTTGCGATCGAACGTCAAAATTACCCGTTGCTCAATCGATCGAAACTCACACCGCGATATAATTCCTCGATCGCCACTTCCAACTCAATACTCTGTAAAGTATTATTTGTAGGTTAGGCGCAGGCAGGAAGTGGCTCATAAACGAGTTGCATGAGTTTTTCTGAAGGAACGGTTTCCATTGCATAGGTATTACCTTGAGCATCGGCAAAATCTACTAGATAAGCGCGATCGTCAAAGCTCATCAGAATAGTGCCAACTTGTCCCGGTCTGAGCAAAATTGGCTGAGAGGTTGCTTTATGGATTGCCTGAATTTCTGCGGTCAAGGCAACAACATCATACTCGTGTAACGTCATCACAACCTCCTCAATTATTGACAGGATAGGTATTCGCTCTTTTTTAACCGCTGATTAACGCAGATTAACGCAGATAGGAGAATGGCGTTCGCTATTTTACCCTAAACAAACAAAACCCGCTAGATGCGGGTTTCATTTTAATAACTGCTATTTAACTAATTACTACATCACAACTGCACTAATCAAAGTTTGCACATTTTGTACAACAGCAGTAGTAAAATTATGAGTCACAGGCAAACTGTCAACCACTATGCCAGCGCACAATAGCATCAGGTACAGAATAGAGTATTTAAAGAGCGATCGCGCAACAATCTTATCCTCAGGAGTCTGCAACAGCAACCAAGCTTTTTGGGCAAAAATAGCACCGAGGAAAATAGCTGTTCCCGCATACACCGCGCCCGCTAAATGCAGGGGATAAACTAGCAGCAAAGTTGCAGGAATCATCAATAGCGTGTAAATCCAAATTTGGCGGGCTGTGGCTTCGTCGCCCTCAATTACCGGCAACATCGGGACGCCTACTTCCTTGTATTCGTCGCGAATCATCATTGCTAATGCCCAAAAATGCGGCGGTGTCCACAGGAATATAATCCCAAACAGCAGCCACGCACCCCAACTCAAATCTCCCGTAACCGCAGCCCACCCAACTAGCGGGGGAATCGCCCCTGCTGCACCGCCGATGACGATGTTTTGCACGCTGTGACGCTTCAGCCAGTGGGTGTAAATTAGGACGTAGAAAACGATGCCTGACATCGCTAGCAATGCGGCTAATAAGTTGGCAACAACTGTGAGCAATGTAAAGGATATTGTAGCTAGGGCGATCGCAAATATCAAAGCATCGCGCTTCTTGACTCGCCCGGAAGGAATCGGCCGCCACCGGGTGCGCTCCATAATATAATCGATGTCACTGTCGTAAACACAATTAATCGTATTCGCCGACGCAGAAGCTAAAGCGCCTCCGGTAATAGTTGATACCAGCAATAGCGGGTCTACTTCTCCTTTTGCCGCCATCCACATTCCTGCTGAGGTAGTGATTAGCAGCAGTAAAATAATTCTGGGTTTTGTTAGTTGATAGTAACTTTTCACGACTTGCGAAAAGTTTTCGTGGAGGCGGGGCCTGTCGTTGGTAAGGATTTCTTGCATCGGTTGTAAGCTGTTAGTAATTATTTGCGAATTCGTCATTAGTCATTAGGTTGTAGGGGCGGGCTTTACGATAAATATTTGCTGTAGCTACAAGGATTAATAAACCCGCCCCATCTTACTCTCAAGAGGTAGGGTGCGTCAGAACAGGAAAACCTGTTGAAGTCGAAATAATCAATGTCTGACGCACCCTACTTGGCTTTAGTCTTATCTCTCAAGCTGATAAAACTCGATCGCGCCAAGCTAAAACACTAAAAGCTATCAGGGTTCCCAGCAAAGCAGCACCGACTGCTTGGTGGGCGACTGTCAGCGGTTCTACCTGAAGGTGCAGCCGGAAAGTTGCTAATCCCAGAACTAATTGAGCAATGAGGCAAACACTTGCCCAGTTAGCCAGTTTTCGCAATTTTGGACTGAGTGCAGGCTGCCGCCAAGCCATGACTGCTACGGCTAAAGTCGCTGCTGTAGCTGGTACGATACCGGCGATGTGGCTGTTCATTACCGAGCACAATTCTGAGGAGTCCAAACATTGGTGCAGTGCCCATCTAGAGCCTACTAATGCTCCTAGCAAACTTTGCAGGTAAACTAACAATACTGCGATCGAACTTACCCAAGCCAATTTGCCGACATTTCCTGTAGCTTCGTAGGGAGTCAGCATGAAACCGATGACTAGCAGGGCGCCAAAAAACAGTAAAGCTGTTCCCAAGTGAGCGGTAACGATGTCAAATCTGAGCAGTTGTGTTACTGTCAAGCCGCCCAATACGCCTTGAAAAACGATTAGAAATACTGCCCCGGCGCTCGCCCAAGGCAGCCATTTTGGCAGGCGGCTGCGGTAAAACAAAGATAGTCCTAAAAGTGCGATCGCGCTTAAACCGATCGCTGCTGCGTCCAACCGGTGAAACCATTCCAGAAATACCTGCAAATTCATTTGCGCTGCAGGTATTAATTGACCGTAGCACAGCGGCCAGTCGGGGCAAGCGAGCCCCGCATTCATGACTCGCGTGGCGCTGCCTACAGCCATTAACAGCCAGGTTGCGATCGCAATTTTCCACACTAGGCCGCGGATAATATCTTTTGGCTGCCACTGCACTCCTGCTGCTGCGTTTGGCTGATTTAAAACTGAGTTTGCCATGGAATTTACCTTAGCCTTTGTTATCGATCGAACTTAATTAAATATCGAGGTTTTGCTTTGACTGAGCTTAGCCGAGCTTAACACTCTTTTTCTCTGACCAACCGTCATTTTTACTACCTTAGCGACACTTTTATCCAATTAGTTTGTCTTTATATTTTTTTCAACTTTCTTCTTTATATTACAAAAGATGTCCTTTATTTTGTCAAACTTAAAAAAACTTTAATCTTTCCCCGCCCCTGGATCGTTAAGAACTCCCCCACTGTCGAGATTGCACGGAAAAATAAAGATTTAATTAAGAAAAACCATTTATCAAATAATTGTGATATGAAACGCTCAAAAATTTTTACAAAAAACTAAGCAATATAAAAAAACCTATAAAGTAGATTCCCAACAAACTATATTTAGCTGATTGTTCTACCCTAGTAGGAAGTATGACCGCAAATAAAACGGCAGTCAACAAGTTAAGCAAGCTATAAGCCAGCGACTCTTTACTCCAGGCGTCATAGGCGCGAGCAAGGAGTTAAAGGATGGAAAAAAAAAACAGGAGAAATGCCAGCTTCGCTGTTGACCCTAGTTGGCTGCATAGCGATCGCAGCAATCAGCTTGTGGTACGGTCAAAACAACCACCTGATGCCACAGCAAGCCTCAGAATAAGCACCGATGGTAGAGGCTTTTATAACGTGACGATCGCACTTGCCACAGCCCTATTTATGGCGTTGCATAATAGCGGGGGGATTTTGATTGTTTTGTGGGATGGGCTCTCGTCGCCCGAAGGCGTGTATTTTCACAGCAGGCTGGACGCTAACCCCTATTTTCCACAAGAATCATCCTCAAATTGTACAACACCCCGATCGCACCCCTGCTGAGCCCAGACTCAGGAGACGCGGTGCCTCAAACCGCACCAGAAATCACGCCAGAAATGCCTCCCACCCCCAGCAGCGCCCAATACGACGAAGAAGCCAAACCCTCTGAGACGGGACAATTTGCAGGTATCAGAGTCAACTTCACTGGGAGCTAAGCTGCTACGCTGCTAGATTCTAGAATATCAAGATAAAATAAATTACCACGCGCTAAAATGTATGTATATGTCAGCCAAAAATCATCTATCTCCAGTAGTACAAGTAGAATAATTGCTATATAAATTGTTGAAGGAAGGAAAACTTGTTATTAAATGCGCTACATCCCGTACATTGCTCGTTGCCGAACTTCCTTCCTTCTTTGAATCTAAAACCTAAAATCTAAAATTCTGCCGCCATGTCCCAAAAAAACGAAACCGCTGTTCTGGTATTATCGCTCCTAATTACGATCGGGCTAGCCGGTGCAGGTATTTGGTGGCTCACAAGCCGAGGCGGCATCAATCTCGGAGGTTTATCACCCCAAAATCAGACATTTCCCAACTCTGCGACGGGGAATTCGCCGCAATCAGAGGAGGCAATAGGGCAGCGTCTGAGTGCTGGCGAAAAACTGTTACTTCCAGAGCAAGCCACAACAACCAAACAAGCAGCAGTACAGGCGATCGCATCTGGCAACTATAACGCAGCTATTTCCGACTTACAAGCTTCGCTAAAAACCAATCGCAACGATCCAGAAGCACTAATTTACCTCAACAACGCCCGCATCGGATCTCGAAAATCCTACACAATTGCCACTGCGGTTCCCATTGGCGGCGATATGAATGCTGCTCTAGAAATTATGCGGGGCGTAGCTCAAGCTCAAAATGAAATCAACCAAAGCGGAGGCATTAGGGGTACTCCATTAAAAGTGTTAATTGCTAACGATGACAACAAGCCAGAAATGGCGGCCCAAATTGCCAGTGCTTTAGCAAATAACTCGGAAATTTTAGGAGTAATCGGGCATTTTGGTTCAGATACAACCCTAGCAGCCAGCAAGATTAACCAGCAAAAACAATTAGTAGCAATTTCTCCGACAAGTACCTCTGTGCAGCTTTCTGGAGTTGGCAACAATATATTTCGGACAGTGCCGAGCGATAGGTTTGCGGCTAATGCTCTTTCCCGCTATATGGTGGGAAAATTGCAAAAGCAAAAAGCTGCTGTATTTTTCAATTCTGCCAGCAGTTACAGCAAATCTTTAAAAGATGAATTCACCACTGCTATTTACGGAGATGGAGGACAAATAGTATCGGAATTTGACTTTGCTAAGGGCAATTTTAATGCTGCCGAGAGCGTTAAAAGTGCGATCGCCCAAGGAGCCGAAGTGATTTTGTTAGCATCCAATTCAGCCACGCTCGACCAAGCTTTGCAAGTAGTGCAAGTAAACGCCAAGCGGCTGCCATTACTAGCAGGAGACGGTGCTTATACTGCTAAAACACTGCAAATCGGTGGCGCAGGAGCAACAGATATGGTGCTGGCTGTTCCTTGGCACATTCTCGCAGATCCGCAGTCAAACTTTCCCCAAACATCCAAACAACTTTGGGATGCGGAAGTAAGTTGGCGCACAGCTTTAGCCTACGATGGGGCGATCGCGTTAATTGCCGGTTTAGGGCGCAATCCGACTCGTACAGGCATTCAACAAGCTTTATCGGCGTCCGATTTTTCGGCAAAAGGAGCATCCGGCACGATTCGGTTTTTACCTTCGGGCGATCGCAATCGAGCAGTCCAATTAGTAAGTGTTAAACCCGGAAATCGCACGAGTTACGGTTACGAGTTTGTGCCGATATCCGGTTTGTAAACTATTTGCGATCGCGAAATTTAGGTGATAACATTCAGTAATAAGTTCTCTGAATTATCCAGCAGAAATGCTAACAAGATGAGTAATTATATCAAATCCGCTTGCATCGGAATTAATATTACCCCCAATCAGGACACGGCCGTGCCATTTGCCTACAATTAATCGGGTGAGAATTACATCTCTCATTAAGTGTTCTTGATTATTTGACCGTAGAGACACCGCGAGTGCCCATGGGTGTCAACTTAACGTTAAACAGGTAGTCCGACAGTCCGACAGGGAATGAATTCCCTGTCTCAAAGCTAAAGTCCTCTCCAGAGGACTGAGAAGAAAATTTTTTAAACTCATGAGTCCTCTGAAGAGGACTTTAGCTATTAGACAGGGGTTTCAACCCCTGGCGGACTGCCGGATAGGCGGGAGGACTGATAAACTAAAAGCTTAAGTTGACACGACCAAAGGCAGTGCCGTGTTCTCGGTATCATTCCTCAACTAAATTCTTCCATACTTACTTCTGTTTAATTACTACCAAAGTAATGTCATCAAATACTTTTTGTTCCCCGATGTATCGCCGCAGGTCGTCAATAACAGCTTGCTTGATTTCTGCTGCTGACTGTCCCCTGTGAAGGGCAATAACTTCAATCAATGGCTCGATACCGTACTGAGAGTCCTTCATATTAAAAGCTTCCGTAATTCCATCACTATAGAGTACGACAACATCCCCCGAATTTAACTGTATTTCAGTAGAAGCAATGAAATCGGCAATATCTGCTTCCAAGGCGATCGGGAAGCCTAAGTCCATGGTATCAATCCGCTCTACTTCGCCACTGGAACGCACGACAATCACCTCTTCGTGCTGTCCGCTCAAACGCAGGGTGTTGTCCCGATATTCCAGCAACGAAAGGCTCATATTTTTACCGGAATTCATGCGTTCTACGTTGTCAAAAAGCGTTTGGTTGACTGTCTGCAATAATTTAACTGGGTCGGTTTCATTGCGAACCAACAAAGTGCGAATTGCTGTTTGAGCCATAATCATTAACACGCCGCTTTCTAAACCGTGTCCTGTCACGTCGCCGATGCCTATTGTGCCTTTACCGCCGTGATTTAGTACGTCGTAGTAGTCGCCGCCAACTTCATCAGCCGGTTCCATGAATGCAGCAATTTCTAGCCCATCAATTGACTCTAATTCCTGCTGTTGAGGCAAAATCATTTGTTGCAGGCGGCGAGTTACATCTAGTTCGGCACTCATGCGAAGGTTTTCTACTTTGAGCCGTTCGTTCAAAGCCAATATTTCTGCATTAGCTTGGGCTAATTGTGCGGTGCGATCTTCTACTTTTTGCTCTAAAGTTCGGTTGTAATCTTCTAATTTTTCGTAGAGACTTGCATTTTCAATCGAGATCGCAGCTTGAGCCGCAATGATTTTTAAAGTTTCCACTCTTTCCGAGGTAAATGCGCCGAGCGCCAAATTATTTTCTAAATAGAGAATTCCACCTAGTTTGCCTTGATTGAGTAGGGGGGTGCAGAGGATCGATTTGGGCCCAGTTGCGGTAATGTAAGAATCCCCAGTAAATAGTCCTTCATCGGTGGCGTTATTTAATACTACATTTTCGTGGCTGCGAGCGACGTAGTTAACTATGGCGGTTGATAGCAGGGGAATTCCAGTTGCAGGATCTACGGAATCTACGGGAATGGATTGCATAATGGTAATGATCTCGGATTCTACTGCTGCTTCGGCTTCAATCGCCCAATTGCCGCCTTGATGCAGAATCAGAAAACCTTTTTGGGCGCCTGCGTTTTCGATCACAGTTTTCATCACCTGGTTTAACAATTGTTCGAGAACAATTTCACCGGAAATAGCTTGGGATGCTTTCATTACTGCGGCAAAATCCAGTGCTTCGCCGGAATTGCTACCAGTTGTCCTGACTGGATTGATGATATTATTTTCAGTATCTGTTCGGGTTGAACCAAGCGACTGAATGGCTAAAAACTGCGGGTATCGCCCTTCTAAATCTTTTACCTTAGCTATAGCCCCCCAGCGCTGATAAGCATAGTGGGCATCTTGCAGGTAGTGACGGGCAACATGATTTTGATTTCTGGCTAAATAAAACCTGCCTGCTAGTTCGTAGGCGAGGGCTTCTTCGTTGAGATATTCGTTTTCGCGGGCTAAGATGATAGCCTTATCGTAATATTCTCTGGCATCTTTATCGTTGCCTAATACGCGATCGCGTTCCGCTTCGACTAGATAGAATTTGTGCAGGTAATTCATGGGAGCCTGCTTTGCCCATGTTTCCATTTTTTCTTGTTTAGCAGCCACCTTTGTCAGGATTTCTGCTCTTTCTGTTTCTGAGGAATTAGGATAGAGCGCTAGTCGGGCTAACATATCATACAAATAGACAACAGGGAGAATAAAAAAGGAGCCTGCATTAGCTGAGTATTCTTCAAAGCGGTCTGCATTCTCCACAGCTTGCTGAAATTCCTCGAAAAGATAACAGAGGATAACTTTAAGTGAATAAACCTGCATGAGCGCAGTGCGATCGCCACCTGCTTGATGAACGGGTATCATCTTTTGTTCGTCGTATACTTCACCAATCAAACAGCAGGGATTTTCTACTTGTTCCCCCAAGTTTAGGATCGCCTGCATAAAGATTTGACCCCAATAAATGTATGCTTCCTGTTGAGTTTGATAAGTAAATTCAAGGGCTTTCGCCATTTCTTTCTTGGCATCGATCAGCTCCACACCGCTGAGGTACAAAGCGTAAGCATAGCTAAGGGTAATACTAGCAGCATATTCAAGATCTCCTGTTTCTATCGCACATTGATAAGCTTCCATGCACAAAGAAGATGTGTCTTTGAGCGGTTCATTCCAATGCTTGATAAATGTCTTATATATTGCATAAATTCTTGCTTTAAATGTTCTATCTTTGAATCGATCCAGTAGCTTCAAAGCAAGTTGACTAAACTGATAGCCAGTGTCAAGCTCTCCTGACGAGCAGAGGATCATTCCGTAACCTACATACGGAAAAGCAGAGCCAGCAGAATTACCATACTGAATCGATAAATTTACCTGTCGGCACCAATTTAGCAAGCTCAGTTGATTAATTGCTATGAACGCAGGGCCAAATAAGTAGTTCATCACCCGCATAGCTGCTAGTTTATACGGGTCGGTCATTTGCGGTAAGTCGATTAGATTCTGGGCTTGCCTGCCCGCTAAAGCAGATTTTATCTGCTCCATCTCTTGTGCCAGATCGGATTGGTTCGGTCGTTGCGGTAATTCTACCCCTAATAATTTCAGAACTTCTAGCCCAATGTCGATCGCCTCTAGGAATTTAATTTGAGCGCAATAAGCTTGCATTTTGATTTCATAGACTTTTACTTTGTCTAACAGCGTTTTTGCTTTTTGCAAAACTACCCCAGATAAGCGCTCCATTTCATCGTAGTTAGCAATTGTATAAGCTGTTTCTGCTGCTTCTAAATACAAATCTAAGGTAAGGTTGTACTGCTGCGACCAACTCTTTTTATTTAACAAACTTAAGCCAATCTCAAGGTAATTGAAAGCTGGTTGACTAGCCGCTGAAGATTTGGCTTTTTTACCTGCCTGTAAGTTGAATTGGGCTAACTCGTATCGCTCTATTTGTCGATCGATCAGCGCTCGGCCTTTGTTCAACTGATTGACAATATCAAATAGGTTCTGTGCCAATTCTTCAGATGGTGTATTTTCCAGTAACAACCTGCCCACGCGCAGATGTACTGACTGTCTATCTGCTTCCGAGATGAGAGAGTAAACTGCTTGTTGAATGCGATCGTGGGCAAATTTGTATTCTGCAACCAACCGCTCGGACAAACCTGCTACATCAAGTTCCGCCAACTGATAGGCATGGCTGAGGGGTATAATTAGACCGGATTGAAGTGCTGACCGTAAATCTGTTGCTGTTTCTTGTATAGATTTTTCGTAGATAATTGCCAGTGTTTTCAAGTCAAACTGATTTCCTACGCAAGCTGCTAATTTTAAGACTGCCTGAGTTGCTGTCGGGAGTTTTTTGACATTTTTGCTCGTCAGATCTAAAACGTTATCTGTAATTGGTTGCGCTTTTATTTGTTCTAAGTCCCACTGCCATTTCTGAGATTCGTAGTTAAAATATAACCATGCTTCAGAATGCAGGGATTTTAAGAATTCATTGATAAAAAACGGATTACCACCAGTTTTTTGCTGGAGCAATTTGGCAAGTGGCTTAGCATTTTTTGATTCCGCAAAAAGCGTATCAACTAAAATTTGCGTAATATCGGTTAAGGCTAAAGGTGTCAAAAATATTTTATTAATGGTTGTTACTTTTGCTTTGGCAATATTTTCCAGAATTTGAGTTAGCGGATGCGCCTCGGTTACTTCATTATCGCGATAAGCGCCCATGAGAAATAGATATTTATTATCTGCTACTGTCATGAGGAGTTGAATTAATTCCAGCGATGCTATATCTGCCCACTGTAAGTCGTCCAAGAAAATTACTAATGGATGTTCGAGTTGTGTGAATATATTAATAAATTTTTGCAAAACCCGATTAAAGCGATTTCTCTGTTCTGCTGGCGGGAGATCTGGTAGGGGTGGTTGCGAACCAATAATTAGTTCTACTTCAGGAATAACTTCAACGATTACCCCTCCAGCTTCCCCTAATTCTGCTTGGAGTTTCTCTCGCCACTTGCTAATTTGGGTATCGCTTTCTGTTAGTAACTGCCGCACTAACGAACGAAATGCCTTAATTAAGGATGCGTAAGGAGTATCTCGTTGAAACTGGTCAAATTTACCAGCAATAAAATAACCGCGTTGACGAGTCAGCGGCTTATATATTTCTTGTATTAATACAGTTTTTCCCATCCCAGAATATCCTGAAACCAGCATCATTTCGCTGGTTCCTTGGCTGACTCGCTCGAAAGCAGCTAATAAGGCAGAAATTTCCCGCTCTCGCCCGTACAGTTTTTGCGGAATTTGAAATCGATCGGAAATCTCGTGCCGATCGATTGGGAAAGGATCGATTTGCTCTTTAGTCTCCCACTGTCTGAGACATTCTTGTAAATCTGCCTTTAGCTGATATGCTGATAAGTAGCGTTCCTCAGCATTTTTGGCCATTAATTTTAACAGGATAGTTGAAATAATAGGTGGAACTTCTGGTGAAATTTCGTGGGGTGGGGTAGGTTGTTTAGCAATATGACAATGCACCAATTCCAAAACATCATTCGTGGGGAAGGGTAACTGTCCCGTTAGTAATTCATAAAAAGTTATCCCCAGCGAGTAAAAATCAGTCCGGTAATCGATTGTTCGATTCATGCGACCTGTTTGTTCTGGCGAGATATAAGCTAGCGTTCCTTCTAATACGTTCGGGTTAAGAAAACTTGGGTTTTCTCGCGACCGTGTTGTGGAAATTCCAAAATCAATTAGTTTCAGCTTACCTGTCTGCTGATTTAAAACAATATTTGATGGGTTAATATCTTTATGAATGATGTGCTGCTGGTGAACCTGACCGAGAATGTCAACAATTTCAATAGCCAGATGGAGAAATTCAGCAATTGTAAATTGTTTCTTAACGATTATATAATTGAGGGATTCGCCACCAAAATCTTCTAACGCAATTACCCACTGATTTTCTAGGTTTTGGAAGCTGTAAACATCTATTACGCCTGATAAATTAATGTTTTGGGTTATTTCATACTCTCGCTTAAACCAGGCAATTTTTTCAGGTGAAGGATAGGATTCTTTGAGCATTTTGAGGATAACAGGCAGATTGTCTGTTTGCCGATATCCGCGATAGACTAAGGAGTTACTGCTCTCATGGAGTTTTTCAGTAATTTGGTAATTTTGCATAGTTAGGTTTTGAGGATAAAAAACCGCAACAAGTGCGGTTTGAGATGAGGAAATATCAATCTACTTTCCCAAGTGTAGAAAATTATTAGTGGTTTGACTTCAAATCCACATCCTAGTCAGAGTCAGGTTTGGGGTCTGGCGGTGGAGAAGGAGGAAAAGGGTCTGGATCTGGCAAGGGATCGGGGCCGGGATCGGCTAAAGTATAGGCGAGCGGCACTCGTTCCTGTGCAAAAAGTGCTGCAATTTTAGCATTTTCATTACTCATCATTGCAGTCTGTTCTGCTTCAGTTAAACCCACTTCGTCCATTAAGGAACTAGGGTTATTGATGAAAGCACTTTGTTTCTTCGTGTCAAGTGCTAAATCTGTTAATAAATCCAATAGGTTGCTCATGGGATATTCTCCTAAATCTCTAAGGTCGCGAACAGTGAAGAACTAAACTAATCGTCATTAATTTTTTCAGTTGATTTTCTGGCAATTAAGGGTTTCATTAATTGGGTTCAGAAAATTTTAACATTATTCCATCATCGTGCAACTTTTTAAATATCTTTGCTCTGTCTTCATGTGAAAACACTGGAGTTTGATAAAGCCTTTCTGTAACGTAGTAAGGATTGATAAGGAATGCAAGCTCTAAATAAGCCGTTTCTGTACCAATATTACTTTTGTTTCCCAGAAGATGGCTTGCTTCACAAAGAAAGAAAAGAATATAACTCCACATCTCTGTCAGCTCAAAGTGTTTCCATAGCCATAATTGAGGCTCTTTTTCAAGACCTGATGTCGGGTTCTTTATCACCTCTTCCAAAATAAGCTTCTTTAATTTATGTCCCTCCTCAGCATGACTATTTATCCATTTCAACTGCTCGATACTAACTGAAGGTTTGGGAACATTAATTAGATGTCGCAATAGCTTTTTACATTTTTGGCAAAACTCCACTTCTGTATCTCCCAAAAACTGCTCTAATTTTCTTTGAATATTTTTAATGTCATTGGGTTTTAATGACCCCCTTTCTTCCTTCTTTTGGTTAGCTTCAATTATGGTGAGAATTAGCTTAGCCATCAAGTCACCTGGACTAAGTATCAAAGCTTGTTGGAGAAAAGCGATCGCCCTAACGTAGTGTCTTTTTTTATCCTCTGGCTTTGATTCTTTCTTGGTCAAATAAAAAGACAAGAAAGCGTGTTCGTAAAGACTTACTCGGCCACTTTTCAAGAATGGAACGGGAGAAGAAGACTGTTGCATAATCTCGATACTCGGAGCTATTACAGCTTCAACTTCTACATCCCAGAATGAATTTTCGTAGTGTTGAGTCAATCTGTAAACTGTCGATATCATACCCCATGCCCAAGCGTATGTAGGCATGAGTTCAATCGCTCTGTTAAGGCATTTCAAAGCGTCTTCTGCGTGTTGTTCGATCTTTTCTTTTCCGCAAGAATTCTCTGGATTAGGTTGCTGAGATATCGGCTCCTTCAGGAATTGGCTGATACCCTTAGTTATATACAGGCGATGGGTTGCTCCCAAGTGAGCTAAGGCCCACGCATAGTTGCTATTTTCTGGTTGTTTATTATCAAGCGCTTTTTGGAAATGCTCTATAGCTGATTTAATATATTCTGGCCTTTTGTTATTTTCCGTAATTGCTCGAAGACGATAGGTTTCACCTAGCTGTGCGTGAGCCCAGAAATACCTATCGTTTTTGTCAATCGCTTTCTGTAAATAATGTTCTGCTTTCCCATAATCCATCACATGGTAATAGCTTGCTCCTAAGTGAGCATTAACCCAAGCATTGTCAGGATACATTTGGAGTTGTTCAAAGATCTCGATCGCCTGTTCGTAAGCCCCTGACAAGCGAAGAGTTTCTGCTTGTTGAGCCATCATCATATCGCTGATATCCATCTGCATAAAATTATCCTGAAAAGACACTTGATGTTTAATTACTTGAAATTTGTTTTCTCAAACACTTAACTAGCGAGTAATGCCTGAGTTCTCGCGTCGTCCCGCCAATCCAACCAAGCTGGATCGTGACCGACTAACTCAATGGCTTCATCATTGATCGGAATAGCTTCTCGCAAATATTGCCATGCTGGTTCGCAGTTACCTGTCAAAATTGCTAAACCGCTGAGTCGGTAGAGAATATCTCCCCGATCGCCCGTTTCCCATTGAGAAAGCAATGCTGTCCGCGATCGCTCGATTTCGCTTGCGGCTTTGTCTACTCCCTGCCAGCGCGCCTTAGATACCGCGATGCAGTACAAAGCTGTAGTGTCATCGGAAACCTGTTGCAACCTCTGTTCGCAACAGGCGATCGCCTCAGAATATTGACCGTCATAGCAAAGAATCAACCCTTTCTCAATTTGCCAATTTTTCCCCGCAAATATGGTTTTGTCAAGGGCGATCGCTCGATGGAAGTCAATCAAGGCTTTCTTGTAGCACTTCATCAACTCATAGAGGCGACTGCGATAAGCGATCGCCCAAACGTAATCCGGCTGACGCTCAATAGCTCGATCCAAGTCAGCCAGCGCCTTTGGGTAATATGCTTCTCCCAGAAAGCGGTAAGTTACGCCTCGGTGAGCGATCGCCCAAGTATAATCAGGCTGCAACTCGATTGCTCGGTGAAAATCTGCAAAAGCCTCCTGATAGCGTTTCATCAGATAATAAGTTTCGCCCCGGTGTGCGATCGCCCAAGCATTGTTAGGTTCCAAGTCGAGCGATCGGTTGAAATCGTCTAAAGCTGCTTCAAAATGTCCCGTCAGCCGATGGTGTTCACCATGATGAGCCAGAGCCCTAGCATCGTCGGGGTTTTGTTCTATATAAAGCGACATTACCACATTTTTTCTCCTCTAACACATACATTTTTTATCTGCTGAACAAAAACTGTAGTTTTTACTACATTCTCTTTGCAAAATACCTTAAGTTTCTTTAACAAAAGACATACCCAACCGTGCCATCATTTCACTGTTTACAGGTGCAGGCGCTTGAGGCGGAACATAAAGTGTCGAAACTAGAGTAACACGAGTTTCAGCCAGTTTGGACAGAGGAATATGCTGGATAACTGGCTCGCAAACCGGATAATAAACCGCTGCTTCGTAAACAATTACTTCGTGGTCAGAACCATAGTATGTTTCTAACACTTCAGCTAACACAGTTAGACCGCGCAATTGAATCCCTTCTTGATAAAAACCCAGATTGCCGATCGTCGCAATTTGCCACAAAATTAAAGCACTGGTCGGGTCAAATTTCCGCCGCCGAATCAGAAAATCTGTCGCTTCAAAACTTTGACATCCATTGCGTCCTGGGTCAAGACCGAGGTCTGCAAACAAGCAATCTTCGGCTGAAATTCCTGGCAACATTTGCGCCCGAAAGCCTTCGTGACGCGCCTGTTTAATTGCTTCATGGGTAGGGTAAGCAAAGACACCGGGATGACCGTAAAAAACAGCACAAACATTCAACTCCTGACGAACTTCAGCCAAAATGCGATCGACCATTTCTCGATAAGTTTCTCTACGCCGCTGATTGTTAGTATTGTAAGGTAAGGCTTCTGCGGTGGGATTGAGTGTCTGTAGCCATTTAGCAGTAACAGGATCGGCTACGGCGAACAGAACTTTGTCAGCTTGCTCGATCCACGCCTTCGCTGCTAAGGTCAGATGACCAACTAATTGAATTCCCGTCCCGACAACAGTTAAAGATCCCGTTTTCAAATGTAACTTCCTCCAAGCGATCGCAAAATCTGTTTCAGTTATGGTAGTAACGCAAATTGCTAGTTATATAATTAAAGCTGCTAACAGGTAAGTTGTTAAGCTCTTTTAGCTGTTATTGCAGCTCGGATAAAAGCAAAGCAAGCAAAACAACGTAGCATGATACAAATGACAACTTAGTGTTGCTCGGTCTTCCTGAAAAATCTGATCGACTGCTACTTCAAACCGATCGCCAAAATACTACCTAAATAACTCGCAACTTACCGTCGCCAGATTGCCTTGTAAATTTACCAACCCCATACTTTCCAACTTAAATTCCTCCACTAAATACAACTCCACAGGTGTGCTGCTTTTGACAACTCCCACGAAGGCTGCCAGCAACTCTGGCTGCTGTTGTAAGTTCCACAGTTGTCGTTTTAGGCGATCGCTATAAATTCCGGCAGAGATGGGAGAGTTTTGCAATACTTGCTCTGGAGTGACATCCCCACGCCCGATACGATCAAGACCTACCCGTACTAAATAGGTATTCCTGTTTACAAAACCCGTCAGTTGCTGGGCATCTTCCCCTGACCAATCCAGTCCTTGCCGTTTCACCCAATCCTGCACTTGGTCGCTGTTAAAGGGCGGTAGTTCCGGATCAAACGGCGATTTATTTGCGCTCAGCGGGATATACAGCTTAGTGGAGTGTACCACGACTAACCGGAGTTTTCGCCCAATTCCCCGATTTTTGGCTTCAGGAGTGCCCAGTTGGCAAAAGTCCGCAAAAGTCGATCGTCAAATTGGGATAGGCAAACAAGCGATCGATATCGTCTAAAGCTAACACTAAGGGTTTGGTTGTTGAGAGTAGCAAATACTGCTCGAACTACATCTTGCAGCTAACCGGGCTGCCAAATAGATCCTCCCCATATTCTGCTATTTGATTGCCCAGTTGCAAACCCAAACCGACATTGGCGCAGAACCACCGCAAGAATCTCTCCAAATCTTGAAAAATTTCTCTATTTGCTAACTGAAAATGTATAAATATTTTTGCACGATTACTTAAAAGATATGAGGTAAGGTAATCTAAAAATTCCTCAGCCTTCATCTGCTGATATAGCAATCCTTGCAGGAGTCGTAAATTTTTACCCCACCCCAACCCTCCCCGAACCCGCTCTGAGTCGGTAAGAATTTCACAAATAATGCGAGGATTGCTAGATCAGCGGTGCAAAATTCCCAACTAGGAAAAATTGACTCTAAAGTTGCGAAACTCCGATCGGTCTAACTGGCCTATTCCTCTCAAAAACAGCCCTCGGTTTCAAAGCGATTCTCAACAACAGCCACAGCGATCGCCATTCTCCGGGAGTTTCCTGCCGCTTCCACTGGCCCGGGCGACAGTACAGCATTTCGATCAAACAGCGGTGCTGGCTAATGTTCAGGCGATCGAAGGCAATTCGCACAGTGGGAAATTCCCCAAAACTGCACTCTTTCCCATCCCGAAAACTCGACTCCAACTGAGATTTATCGCTCACCAACTCAATCTTAGCTACAGGAATAAAACATTTCTCTTCCATAATTTCCAGAGTCGCCGAATCGCAATCAATCAAACTTTTGGCCAAACTCCCCTTAGTACCCAACTCAAGAACAGACGGCGCTAGCGAGTTCCTCGCTTTGACTGCCGCACTTCGAGGAACCGCTTTTATTTTACCCTGCGATAAACTTGTCTCAAAGGCATATTTTGGCAAATTTTCTGCTGCTGTAAAACTCTCTTTACTGCCTTTATTTTTCACCGCAAAACTTGGCCACTGCGTCAGAGCAACTTCAGCGCCACTTTCCGAAATTACAGTGGTTACACCCCAAAAATTTTGACCGCCAATATTCAATTGTACAACCCTGCGTAAATTGAACCATTCGTAAATGTCCGGCTTAGGAATATCCACCAAAATCAGTAATGCAATCCCGATCATCAGCAGGTTGTAAGCGCTCCAAATCCATCCCAAACTCATTCCTTTTGACAAATGTGCATTTTCTGATATTGACTGTACGGTACCAACATTTTTAACTAAATTAATGTTTAAATTGTGCCACAAACTGACTGCTGTAGCTGCGAACAAGACAATCAAAGGCCATCCCAAATTCCAGTTAAAACTAAAGCGATCGCTCGCAATTCCTTTTGGCGTCACCTGAAACCCTTTCCCAAAGGGATTCAGCATGGAACTCACTACCGTCACCCCTAAAGGAATACACTGGACGAACGAATAAATATCGGAAAGCAAAGCCGATCCCGATCTGCAGTTCAGCCAAGAAAACACAGTAAGTTGCACCAAATAGTAAGGCAGGAAAAAGTACAGCAATTCCCGCGCACTTGCTCGCAAAGGAATTATGTCGAAAAACGAATAACCTAAAGGTATCAACAGATATAAAACCTTGGTTAAACTGGTAAACCAGTGCAGCAATCCTTCCAAATGAGACAGCCTTTGTACGAATGTGAGACCGCGAATTGTTAAAGGATTGGAATCAATAAAAAATGCCTGAAGCGTGCCTCGCGCCCAGCGTAGCCTTTGATTTAGATGAGCCTCTATATTTTCAGCCGCCAAACCAGCACTCAATTTTTCATCTAAATAAACTAAGCGATATCCGGTTGCTGACAGCCGAATTCCGGTAAAATAATCTTCGCAGATTGAATCGGTGACCAAGCCTCCCGCTGCTTCTAAAGCACTCCGCCTAACTACAAAAGATGTACCGCAACAAACCACGCTGTCGGCGCTGTCTTTGATGATTTCAATTTGCCGGTAAAATATTTCTTCTTCCGGCGCGAGTACATTTTCTAAACCTAAATTACGGGAGATGGGGTCGTGGTTGTAAAAGCTTTGCGGTGTTTGAACGAGGGCGATTTCGGGATTTTGAAAAAATCCAACTGTTCGAGTTAAAAAGTTTTTAGTTGGGATAAAATCTGCATCGAAAACTACAATTAGTTCTCCATTAGTTAAGCCTGTGGCATGGTTAATGTTTCCAGCTTTGGCGTGAATATTATCGGGTCTGGTTATATACTCGCATCCCAGTTCTTTTGCCAGCAACTTGATTTCAGGGCGCTTAGTATCGTCGAGCAAATATACTTTTTTGTTGGCATAATCTAAAGCTTGACAGCCGATTACAGTGCGCCGTAAAATAAAAGCCGGTTCGTTGTAAGTTGGGATAAAAATATCTACGGACGGGGTGAAGTTTCCAGCTTCAACTGCAACTGCCATGCGATCGGCTTCTCGACGCCGGTCTTTCATTCTCAGCATTAAATACAGTTGAATACTGGTGTTGAAAACCAGTAGCATTTCTAGGAAAAACAGCCCCAAACTAAAGATACCGTTGAGGGGATCGGTTAAATTTAGAGTAGCGAGCGATCGCCATAAAACGTAGCGAATTGTTAAAGCCAGAACTATTGCAACTACTACAGCGCGCGACCATTTCTGCGGTTGAGGCGAAATTTTAATTGCAGCTAAAGCAACGGAGACAAGCGCGATAGTCGGCACTAACAAATACATCTTGCTCGTAGCAGGCACTTGCAGCCACACAGGCGGGTTTTGCTGCCAAGTGTTGATTGTGGCAAAAATACCGCTGACTGTACCTTCACGGGCAAACCAGGCTCCGGCGATCGCACCTGCGAAAGCAACCGCCCCCAACACGACTAGCGTTGCCGTCGGCACCCGCGAAATCCGCCAAAAGCGGCGTTTCAAGTCTTGAAGATCAAATCTTGAAGTTGTCATAAAATAATTTTAAAGTCCCGATCGTGCATACAACAGTAACGGTTTCCTGCTGTCCACTTTTTAATTCAGTTGAAAATTCCGACACACCCCAATTATTATATTTACATTTTTTAACATTCTGACCATTGTATGATAATTCATCTTGCTTGGTGTTGCCAAACTTCTTAGCGAGTCCAAACCTGGCAAAATATAGCAGAAGCAAGAAGGAAGAAGGAAAAAGGCTTTAGTTATCGTCGCGAGAGAAGTCAATCGATTTTAGATTTTAGATTTTAGATTTTAGATTGAAGCATTGACCCCACGGATAAATTCGGGGGCTTGTATCCTGGATGCTTTCGCTCAGAAGCAATCTTCGGCAAGGATTTCAGCAATTAAGAACCTCCTAACTTACCTTTTGCTGACATTGCTGCAAAAGGCTTTCGGGCCTGTTCCACGATAAAAAATTTTTATTGTGGGCCGTTTCTCGGACGCCACCCCTAAAAAGCTTATTGAAAATGCTGCCACATCTGAGTCCTAACCGTCGGGCGCGCTTGCTATAGTTCAAAAAAAATTATCTTGTCTACAAATCAAATAGGATTGCTATATAAAACTATAGCAATCCATAGGAATTAACAATTAGACGAATTTGACATCTAACTAAAGGTAGATTAATTTTATATTAATTTTAAAAAAATTACCGCTATCGCAGCCCAAAAACCCAGCCATCAAAAAACTAATCAGCAATTTCTAATTGCGAGATTGCATAGCGGGCAACAGCCAAACTAACTCTGGCTTGTTCTATTTCCGACAATTGGGCCCAAGGTCTTTTAGTAGCCATGACTAATTCCGCCCCTTCCGAATCAACATCTCGCATCGCATAAGCCAAAGGACGTGCCAACACCTGCAAATCTTCCTCAGCCCACTGAGGCAAAATATCTAAGACACACTCTACCATTTGGTCAGCTAAAGATTGATACTTAACAGTTGCGTTTTGCACGCTTTGAGCGATGCTGGCCAGAAAATCTTGAGGAACGCGAGCAAATTTTTCGCGCAAAGACTTTTGCAGAGCAGTCGTCAGCCAAACTTGTTCTAATTGCGAGAATAAAACTTGCGACTTCAGGGCAATATCGCTGTCGCTGAAGGAATCAGATAGCGCAAATTCCTGCTCTAGGGCAGCCAAATAAGATTCTGATTCAAGCTGTGCAGGATTCCAGGGATAAGCAACATCAGTCTGAACTATTGTGGCGAGAAGTTCCATCTGGGCCTGAGTTTGTGAGTCGCGAAAATATTCAGAATCAGGAGATTGGGTAGCCATGATGTAATACCTCAGGGGGAAAAGGAAAATATAGAAGGGGGACTGTGCCAAGAGCTAGTTGGGAGCTATCAGTGGTAAGTAACTCTTTTAAATTCAGATTGGAGACTCAACAGAACTTTGGTGTGCTACTCGCCGCTTGCCTTCATTAGCTACACCCGCATCTTAATTCGTTCCGCAATCAGTCTCACTGTAGCCCGAAGTTTTAGCAACCTCAATAGTGAACTCAAAAATCTGACCTTGAGAACTGCCAAATTTTAGCTGAGTGCCCGATCGCAGCAGTAATTCTTGGTGGTGAACTCTCTGCCATCCCTCAGGCCCCAAAACTAGAGTCCCATAACGAGAAAAATCGCGCAGGAAGTAGCTAGGTTCGCCCCGGCTATCTCCGATAGTGTTTCGGCAGAAAATCTCGGCGTGTTTTTGAGAAACCCACTGTTCTCGAATCACTACGTCGTTTTCTTCCCAGCGTCCGACTCGAACCATACCTGCGCGAATCGGCCAAACCTGATTGGTCGATTCGGTGGATTTGGCATTTGGTCGATCGCGCCCCCGCAAATAAGCACAAGACGGCAAGCGTCCCAGCCAAGTAGAAGAATTTAAAGGCAATTCAGTTTTTAGGTCATCTACCGGCTCAGTTAGCTGACCGTCAAACTCAGGGTGCATATACAGCACAGGCAGCGTCCAAGCCGGTTGATTGAACTTGTAGAGCGTCAGTAACTGCTGTCTGGCGACGGCGACTGCGCGATCGATCGACATCCGTCCGGCCAAAGCTTGGGCAAAAGTTTGAATAAAACTCAGGGCCTCGCGATCGGCGATCGAGTCCCGCATCCCCAACACCGCAGGCACGCCGTGATGGATCAGTACCTCAGCCAAACTGCTGCGGGCGATCGCCTGTTGCTGGCCGTTAGTTGAGTGCAGCCTCTCCACCGCCGGCTGAGCTCCCCAGCAGGCATTAAACACCGCCAGAGTCACGCGGCACCGAACTAAAACCTGAGCCAGTTCAGTCCCATTAATCGCCGTTTCCGGCCCCAAAAATAGCAAACCGCCGTCGGGGCCCGGGATTCCGTGGCCGGCGTAAAACAGAATGTTGTAAGCTTGCGTTTCCAGCCGAGAAATTAGTTCCGCCGGAGTAGGTTCGATCAGAGTATCGACGCGAGTCGGAACGCTGATGTCAAAATATTTGCCGCTGTCGTCGGTTTGAAAAGCACTTTCCAGAACGCCAGCTAGGGCGAGTGCTTCTTCTCCCAACTGCAAATGACCGTTCTTGCTGTTGGAAAATTGGGAATTAGCACCGCCGCCGGGTTCTGCTTGTCCCAAAACTAGCAAAATGTTGAGCGACTCCGCAGGCTGCAGGGGTGGCAAAGGTTCAACATTGCTGGTAGTGCGGCTGAACAGCAGTTGCTGCGACAGAGAAATTGCCGGTTGACCGGCTTGAGGCTGCATGATTTCCCAAGGTAAAGCAATTAAATACGGTTCGCGCAAGTCTACGCGCACTCGCAGGGGTAGATTTTGCCCGATCGCGATACCTTTACTTTCCTGGAGACTACCCTGAATCGGCCCTTCAAACAGCCACTGCCAAAGATTAATCCCCAAATGCTGCATCAGGCGGCTGCTGTAGCTTGCCGGTGGCCGAGGCGGATGCTGATCCCCTTTGTCGCCCCACCCCCGCTGGCCGAGGTGCAGCGGCACAGAGGGCGTCGCTGGAGCGAGGTCTAGCGACTGAGGACTTCGTTGTTCAGTTTCTGCCAGTATATTCTGGTTGTTTTCCGGCGAGACGAAACTGCCATCAGGATTTAGGGGCAATTCGTGAATTGTCCCGGAGGGCGAAAACATTTCCTGCCAAGCTTTCCAAGATTGAGATAGGGTATCGGGCCACATACAGTCGTGGTGAACGTACCCGCTGGGATAGGGAGCTTGTAGAACCCAAGTGGCAAAATGGTTTGCCCCAGCGGTTCTCAGGCGAGCGATCGCTATACTGAGGCAAGGACTTTCAGGGCGCGCCATTCACAACTACCGACTCTGGATATAGGGTTGGATTGAGTTTCTCTATTTGTAGTTTATCGGGTTTGGGGTGCGATCGAGTGCGTGAGATTGCTTTGGCAGTTTTTACTTTTACTTAGTATCCAAAAATTTATCTATCTTCGGTAAATCTACCCAAGTTCCCGTAGCATTCGACTCCTGGGTCAAATCCATCAACAACTGCGAGTAAACCCCTTCTCTGAGGGACGGTATCAACGATTTACCTGCATCTATTGCTTCTACCCACCTATCTACTACTCGAATAAACGGTGCAATTCTCCCGTCTGGATAAACTTGAGGAAACTCCAATCTTTGAGGAATTTTGATTTCAGCTAAAGGTTCTCCACCTTGGGAACCCCACAAGCGAAATCCGTGGACGTAATCTTGCTGGTTGTCGCTTCCCAACACCAACGTACCCTTACTCCCGTATATTTCCACCCAGTGTCCCCGCCCTTGATAAGTAACAGAACTCAAACAAACTTGACAAGGAGTTCCCCCGGCTAATTCCAACATCAACGTGCACGAATCATCGGCATCAACTAATTTTAAATTTCCCGAATCATTCGGATCGGGCCGCCGCGAAATTCCTGTAATCAATTGCCCCGAAAGCCTCTGCGGCGGGCCGAACAGCCAGCTAATATAATCAAAAACATGAGAACCTGTCGCGCCCAAAACTCCGCCGCCTCGCTCTTTTTGCGCGTACCAATTCCAGGGGCGACTCGCATCAGCGCGGCTCGACACCAGCCAATCAATTTTAATTAAACGCTTTTCTCCCACATATTCTGCTGCCAATAATTCTGCTAGCATTTGCCATGCGGGGATGAAGCGAAACTCAAAATCCATTGTGGCAATTGCTCTCGAACCACCATTTTTAAAATCGGTTTGAGATTCGTTGTTTGCCAATCGGTATAGTTCCCTGGCTTCATTTGCTGTTAGGGCTGTGGGCTTTTCTAATAATAAATTCTTGCCTGCTTCCAAGACGGTTTTTGCCATTTCAAAATGCAAAAATGGCGGCGTGGAAATGCTGACGCCCGCTACTTCGGGGATCGCTACTATATCGGCGATCGAGTCGCAAGCGTAGGGGATATTGTGGGTAGAGGCGAGATCCTTTGCTTTGTCTAAATTCCGGTGGTAAACAGCCACAACCTCTGTCCGATGATGGGCCTGGAATCCGGGAAGGTGTACTTTTTGACCGAAACCTGTACCGACTACTGCAACGCCAATTTTTGACATAATTTAATAATTGGGAATTGGGAATTGGGAATTGGGAATTGGGAATTGGGAATTGGGAATTGGGAATTGGGAATTGGGAATTGGTAGCAACTAACAAATAACTAACGACTGCAACATCTGCCTGACGCTCGATAATTAATCCGTGTATCCGTGTCCTAATCTGTGTCGTGCTTTCCTTCTTCCCTCATCCTTCTTCCTTCTTCCTTCTGCCTTCTTCCTTCTCCACCCATTCAATTACTTGTTTGCCCAAATTAACGCCGTCAAACAAGTCAATTTCTCTGATCCCTGTAGGGCTGGTGACATTAACTTCTGTGAGATAACCGCCAATGATATCAATGCCGACAAAGTACAGTCCGTCCCGTTGCAGCACTGGTTCTAACTGAGCGCAAATTTGGAGTTCGCGATCGGTGATTTCGGTTTTTGCGACTCGGCCGCCGACGGCCATGTTGCCGCGAAATTCATTGCCAGTGGGAATGCGGTTGATAGCACCAATGGGCTTGCCGTTCAACAATATAATCCGTTTATCTCCCTCTTTTGCTTCCGGCAGATAAGTCTGAACCATCACTGGAATTTGCCCTTGTTGAGTGCTAATTTCCACCAGGGAGTTGAGATTGCGATCGTCGGCTTCCAAGAACAAAATCCCCTCGCCAGCTTTGCCACCCAATGGTTTAAGAACTGCTGCTCCTTTTTTCTCAACAAATTGCCGAATTACCTGCTTGTTTTGAGAAACAATTGTCTCGGGGATCGCTCCCTCAAATTGCAAAGCATACATCTTTTCATTCGCCGCCCGCAATCCTTTGGGACTGTTAACTACCAAAGTTTTAGTGGGATCGATGCCATCTAAAAGGTAAGTAGCGTAGAGGTAAGGAATGTTGACTGGGGGGTCTGTCCGCATAAATACTGCGTCCATTGCTTCCAGAGGCTGCAAAGTAGGCTGTTCCACCTCATACCAAGCCTCAGCAGCCTCCCAGCGTCCATCTACCAGTTTGACTGGGGTGAGGGCTACCCGACTCAGCATTGCCCAGGTTTTGCCGCCGATGACGCTTAGTTCGTTGGCTTGAGTCGCCCAGACTTCGTGGCCCAACTCTTGAGCTGCCTCCATCAGCGCTACGCTGGTATCGTGTCCTGGAATTAGTCGCGCGAGGGGATCGATGATGAATGCAAATTTCATTGTCAGTTAAAATTAAGAATTGGTCGCAGGAAAATTAGGGCTAACTGAAAATTCGACAAGGAATGCCTCATTTTGCTGCTAGCAGCGGGTCTAGCTGGCCTAGAGCATCAAGTTTGTGGATGTCGTCGCAGCCACCTATGTGTTGGTCGTTAATGAATATTTGTGGCAGGGTACGGCCTCCGTTGGCTCGATCGCTCATTTGAGCCCGTGCTGCTTCATCTCCGTCGATCGCGTACTCTGTAAAATCAATCCCTTTTCGCTTTAGCAGTGCTTTGGCACGAATGCAAAACGGGCAGGTTCTCCAAGTGTAAATTTCTACTTTAGGGGTCATGGACGCTCAAGCAATAACAATATTTTTTAATTGTAATCTTAACCCTAGTGCGGACTGTTTTTAGTTCCTAGGCTGAAACCCTTGATTTTTCGTTGGTAGCGAACTTGCCTTGGAGCCTTGAAACCCTTATTATACGGTTGACTCTCAAAAACTGTCCGAGGGATTGATCTTAACCAATCTTATTTTAATTTTTATATTTTAATTTTTATTACATATAGCAACCTTCTCGGCGTTGCACCGGAGGTTATTCATTGCTGAAACCCTTGCCGGGAAGTGCATTTGCCTTCTTCCTTGTTTTTACCCTGACTGAAGTCGCTATAGCTTTCTTCCTTCAACATCCGGCTCTATTTGCAGCGCACAAGCTAGGTGTGAAGTTATTTTGTATACAAGTTTTTATTATTTTATATATTAAGTAAACAAATACCCATGCTTAAATAAACGGAGACATTGGGAAGGCAAACAGGTTGGTCCTCAGCCTGCCTAGCGCTGCGGACCAACCTGCTTGTTTCGCTTTCTGCACGAACAGATCATGCCTGCACCTGTCAGTAGGACTGCGATCGCAGTACCGGGTTCAGGAATAGAAGTTGAGTCTCTCGAAGGTGTGCTTGGGTATATTTCGGGCAAGCTCGGCTGGGTCGCCAATGGCGGGTCCGGTTCCGTTGGTGTTGATCCCTGGCTGGGGGTACAGGCACTAGAATAATTTCCAGGGCCACACACATCTACTTGTGCTGAAGCCGGAGGGGCGGCAGCTAGATAGTAAAACGCTGTTGCCATTGTGGCAGAGAGTCCAATTGCTAGTTTTGCCAGTGGCGTACACATAACTATTTAGTTAAACAGTGGTAAAATCGAAAAATAGAAATAGTCCTAGAGATTAGCGCTGTACGACGGGCAAGGATTTTAGAGTTCTTACAATAAATGGATGTATTCTCTGGCGGACGTCTGTAAAAGATAGTATAGCGCTTGAGGTGAGTGCCCAAACACTTTAATAATAATATTATTCTCTTTCACCTTTACGTCGCGTACCGTGGTTGGGCCAGAGTGAAGCAACATCTTTTTGCAACCTCTGAACCAATAGCCGTTACAGCCATTAACAAAGAGTGTTTTTACCTTGACCGGGGCCTCCGGAAATTATTTATTTAACCGATCGCAAAATAGAGATGCTGTATTGTACTTTGCAATGCACAATCTGACTACTCTTTTATAATCTCATAGTTCGACTAGATCTGTCCTCAGTATATGTACGTATATTCCCCCATGTCAACTACCCAAAAGAAATATTTCAGTATTTACCGAGGGTAGAGGGCGTATTGAATGAGCTGAGCTAATCTGTCGCGGAGAGTTTCCATCCCCAAACCTTTGGCGGCAGAAATAAATACTGCTTGAGGAAATTCTTCCCGGGCGAGGGCGAGAGTATCTCCATCTACGGCATCTATTTTGTTAAAAACTACAAGGGCTGGCCCGGGAGTGACGGGCATATCTGTCAAAATATTCATGACGGATCGAATTTGGCTCTGCCACGCCGGATGGGAGAGATCGACAAGGTGCAGCAAAGCATCGGCGTCAGTGACTTCTTCGAGGGTAGCCCGGAAAGCGTCGATCAAGGCGGGGGGCAGTTCGCGAATAAAGCCCACTGTATCTGTGAGGACGAGCGACAGGGGTTCCCCGGTGACGCCGGGAATGGTCAACCGTCGAGTTGTGGGGTCGAGGGTGGCAAATAACTGGTCGGCGGCATAGACCTCGGAATTCGTGAGCAGGTTGAGCAGAGTCGATTTACCGGCGTTGGTGTAGCCGACGATCGCCACTGAGGGTACGTCGTGATGATGGCGGTTCTGCCGCAGCCGGAATCGGTGCGCCAGGAGTTGATTTACTTCTTGCTGCAATCGAGAAATGCGTTTGGCGATCGTCCGCCGTTCGGTTTCTAGTTTGGTTTCCCCGGGACCTCTGGTACCGATGCCGCCACCCTGTCTCGACATTGCCTGACCGCGACCTCTGAGCCGGGGCAGGGCGTACTCTAGCTGAGCGAGTTCGACTTGTAATTTACCCTCGCTCGTTCGAGCTCTTTGGGCAAAGATGTCGAGAATTACCTCTGTGCGATCGACTACGCGGATACCTATCTGAGTTTCCAAGTTCCGTATTTGTGCGGGGGCCAGGTCGCGATCGAATACCACGAGGTTAGCGCTAACCGTCTGAGCCGCGAGGGAAATTTCCTGAACTTTGCCTTCGCCGACGACTGTCTGCGGATGGGGGCGCGATCGTTTTTGGCGCACTGTTTGCAGCACCTGACCCCCCGCGCTTTCAACCAGCCGCGTGATTTCTGCGAGCCCGTCCTCAAACTCCAACTGAGTCATGTGCTGAGTCATTACACCTACCAACAGCACTTTATCTTGGTCTGCATCGACCTGCTTAGCGACAAACTCTGCTTCAAACTCTGCTTCGAGTCCTTCCACCAAATCCAGAAAGTCTTGGTTGGCGAGTTCGTCCAAATTTAGCGGTTCTGAGATTTTCCAGGGAAAGTGTTGAGTTTTGATTAGTGACTTTTGAATTGAAGGCTCTTCTATTTCATCAGTTGAATCTGGTTCTAACTGAGCGCTCAAAACAGAGAACTCAAAATTTGGTTGGTCTCCCTGGGGTATCAAGTGAGCGAGATAAGTTTCTTGGATGTAACCAGTCGCACCGCCGCCGCGGCGCTGAAATCCTCCGCCGGTCAGTGTCAGCCAAACGAGGGCGTCGAGGCGCTGAATTGCCATTGCTGTGAGAGCTGCTTCGCTTGGGGTTTCTGGCTTCAGATGGGTGGCGATGCAGCGAATGCCGCTGAGGCGACCTCCCCCGTAGCGGGGTAATTCTAAGGGCGCAATCTGCGTTTGGCGGGGTGAACCCACGCCGACGCGAATTACTTGTCCGCGGCGGTTGATGTAGGTGCAGATTGGTTTGTCTATTTCCGTGCTGATGGCGGCGACGCGCTGGGCGAATTCTGCCGTGGTGATGCGATCGCCCGGTAGTCGCTGGTGGTACAGCTTTTCGAGTTGCTTGAGCTGGCTGGACTTTAAACCTTGAAGATGGCCGTAGATGGTTTCGATAACTGTTTCTCCCGATCGATCTGTTTATCTCCTATTTTAGTAAACTCAAGGGCGATCGTGTTCGGGTTTTAAGTTGAAATTTACTAAATTTTCTTGCCTCTAGCAGAGCGCGGATTCAGTCTTGTCGAGTCACCAGCGCCGTTGTTTGTCGCTACGGGGCGATCGAGCCTTTCACAGCGGCCACCTCAGCTTGCAGTTGTATTTAGTATTTATAGATACAGGCGATCGCTGAAAAATCTCGCGCAACAAAACTTAACACTTTATTTTTTGTTTCAAAATCCTCCTTTAGACTTGTGTGTATCTTGGGCCTAGAGACAGATAGCCAAGCAGAAATTAGGTCGCTACCATGAGAAGCGAACATTGTTAAGGAATGTAAAAACATGGAAACTCGTCCTACTAACGTGCCTCCTACGGCTAATGCTTACAACGGTAAAGATCGGAATGCCTTTCTGTTTGGCTTCAACCCGCAAGCAGAACTTTGGAACGGTCGCTTAGCGATGATTGGTTTCTTAGCTTATTTGCTGTGGGACGCCGCTGGATATAGCGTTCTGCGTGACATCCTTCACTTTCTGCCTACCTACATTGCTCAGTAATGAGTAGCTGTCTGTCCTGTCTGGCAGCGTGAGTAAATGCCGCCACTGCCAGACAGGCTAAAAGTTACAAATGGCAGCGAGTATGGTTTTGTCCCTTTGTATCTTTCGTTACTTTTGAATGGCATTAAGAGACTTCTTGCTGTGATTCGATGATTACGGGTGGGGGCGATGTCGCTGGCGCGGTGAATATTGACAGCAACAGATATTTATTACGTAAAGGCGATCGCTCCTGCTATATTGGTGGAAAGAAATCTCATCGAGCATTTCTGATAGTTTATGAAAAATAGGAGCATCAACCATGATTAACTCAAATTTACTGGCAGTAGTAGCATCGACTGTGACTGACACAGCCTCAGGAAATTGGCAAAAGCCTCTGGTGATGTTTATTTGCAATATCTTAGCCTTGCTAGTTCTCAGCCGCCGAATTTGGTATCCCCACGTCGGGCCGAAAATGCCTTTGCCCTTCCCGTCTTTGTTCAACAATGTTAGCGTGCCGGCATTTCTGGCTTGCATGAGCGCAGGTCATTTGCTGGGAGTATTGGCGATTTTGACGCTGAGTATCGACAAGGCTATCTAGTAGCAATTGCGCCGCTGTTTGGGCGATTTCTTGCTGCAATTTGTTGGTTAAGCGGCTGACAAAAAATGGCAGGGGTAAGTGAAAAGCACTCACCCCTAATTTTAATTTTCTTTATAAAATGACGCAGAAATCGGTTTTTTTACCATGCACCTACAACTAACGGGGCTTAAACAAATTTCAAGCCCAAACTAGCTTGCTCGACAGGAAATAGGTCACTGTTGGCTTATAGCGCACCCACAAATCTATAAGATATAGCTGTTGTCAAAGCTTTTAATATCTCCGTAAAAGTAGTTAAAAATTGCGATGCCCTTAGCAAGGACGCAATTCACCCTTCAACTGATACCAAATTACCAAACGGTAGACCCAAAATACTAATATTCAATGCCCATAAAGACGGCTCATTCCTCTGACGGGATACTAGGCATAATCCTAACAATTTCTGAGAATCACGATAGAATAACTCTAGCCAATTACCTTGGAAGTAGGTTGTTGCTCAAGAGTGATGATTCTTCTACAAAGAAATCAGCTTTAGAGATAGCTGGATTACCAAACCAGCAATGCCTTATGCTGAAAGCAACACAAAATATATAACTATTCATCAGGTCAATTTGGGCAGTAGTTTGTATACAGCAAACTGCTCAAATGTTGTTGGAGTGAGGCTCTCAGGGGTTCGTGCTGTGGCATAAATTCCGTCAGGGTTGGCAAGCGCACGCAGCAGCTTTCCTAACTCTTGTTGTACATTTGGTGTCGCTCCCGCTAGTGCAAGCTGGTTCTGTATCGATTCGATCGTTATCTGGACATAGTTGATTGGGTAATCGAGCATCCGTGAAAGAAGAGCCGTTATTTCAATGAGCGTTAAATTTTGGGGTTCCATGAGATTACGAGTCCATTGACCAGCCCATGTCTCATCTAGTAAATACTTTGCTGCTTCATCGTAGTCTATGGTCATCCATGTAGTGCTGCAACTTACTGTGGGTAATCCAACTTCGCTCAAAATTATCCAGCCAAACCGATTGTCCCCGTCGCTGCTAGCGATCGCCACAAATTCATATGATTTTAGGGAATGGGATATAGCCATTTGCGAAATATTTGTGTTAAGCGCGGCATGATCAAATAGGTGAGCAGGATAACAGTCAGACCTGAGATCATCAGAGATGTGAGCAACGCAGGAAGCCGTGATAGTAGCGGTACCAGCAAACGATTGAGAATAGAAATGGTAACAAACACTCCCAACCATGTAACTAACGCCATTTTGTAGCGAGGGGGTGGAACCTTCATCGATTTATTGGGCAGCGTAAACCAGGTTTCCAATCCGGTCAGGGTTTGAATATCTTCTGGCTTTTCAATCAAAGGCTGCAATCGCTCAATCCACTCTCGCCGAACATCAGATTCTAGCCAGGCCTTGAGATTGTCGTAGCAATCGAACTTGAGAATGACCACGTACTCAGGATGGGCGTGATGTTGGGGTCGAATAGTGCTGACACCCAGATGTCCCTTGAATTTTCGTGCATCTGCGGCGATGCCATGAAACCATGCTTCGTAACCTTCCTCGCGCCCCGGTTTCACTACATGAGAGATCACAGTGGTGACTAGAGAGTTGTCTTCACTGCTATTGCTTGCCAACGGTTCTTCCAACATATAATTTAGAGAATTAACTGACAGAAAAGTTTTATTCTGAACAACCACCCTATAGACACCAAATTGCTCGGCAATTTTCGGCAGCACGTCTTGAAACAGAAGGGAGATTAACGAATGCGATCGAGAGGGTTTTGCATGAGATAAAATGACTTAAAAAAAGACTTACAATCATTGACAATAGCTATTAAAAATACCCTCTACGTGTTAATAATGTGCTTTTTTATTAAAAGCGAAACGTCTATTTCCTCTAAATGGCTTATGGCGTAACCTGTTGCGGCATGAACTCAGTTTGCAAAATCTTACCAAATTTCACCACTCAAGATCCGCAAGTTAAGCGCTAAGTTAACGCGATCGCCCTAATCTCGACACACGTTACACCAACGCCCCTAACGCTTTCAATGTCGATTTCTGAGCATTCGTCAATCCCGTTGCCCCTCGAATATTCATGCCTTCATACCGTCGATCGCCCATCAAAGTCTTAATACAGCGAGCAGTTGCGACATCCCACACTTTAAACGCGATCGCCCTAATCTCGGCACACGTTACACCAACGCCCCTAACGCTTTCAATGTCGATTTCTGAGCATTCCTCAATCCCGTTGCCCCTTGAATATTCATACCTTCATACAGCCGATCGCCCATCAACGTCCGGTTACAGCGACCACTTGCGACATCCCACACTTTAATGGTGCCAATGATAGATTAGGTCTTTTGGGCAATGATATAAACATGATTTTCAGGATACTGGTCATATTCGAGATGGCGGCAGGTGCAATGATGGTCAACCAAAATTTGCAGGAAAGTATCTACACCCAAAGTGCTGTAATCAAAGTCTTGACCTTGAAATGCTCCCGAAACCTCGCTGCTTGTATGTCCGCCGCCACAAGTGAACAGGATCACTCCATTGGGTTCAAGCGCATCGCATAGCTTTTGTATCACAGGCGCTTGCTTGTTGATTGGTAGATGAAACGTGCTATCCCACGCTGCAATCAGGCTGTAAAGTTTCGGCGGCTGCCAATCACAAATGTCTTCCCGGTAAAACGTGATTTCTGGATGTAGCCGCTGGGCTAAATCGATCATTTCCCTAGAAATATCAAGTCCTTCAGGCTGAAATCCATGCTTGGATAAGCTGTTGATAAAACGTCCGCTGCTTCCACACCCGACATCAAGTGCTGCGTGCTGCTTAGAAGTAAATTCGATCGCCCGTTCTAATTGGGCAATCCCGTAGGTTGAATCTTGATGCTCAGTTTGCCACCATTGGGCAATTCGGTCGTAGCGGGCCGATGTATCATTTGGCTCCATAGAGTGACCTCATAAGTGGCGATCGAGATTTTCAGGACAATTAAAATCTTTCTCCACGGTACACCCAGACTACGCGATCGCCCCTAACGCTTTCATTGTCGCTTTTTGAGCGTTTGTTAATCCCGTTGCGGCTTGAATATTCATTACATCTTGAACACTACCAAATTTTTCAATGTTTCAATTTCTGGCTGTCAGTGGGAAAGTGGCGATTTCTGTTGCAGATTCTGGCAGAGGGGGGCGCAGACAAAGATAAACTAGCGGCCCTAACAGCGGAACTAGAGAGACTGCCCAAAAAATGCGATCGTCCGAGAGTCCGCGGCGTGCCATGTCGTCTCCCAGAAGTGAGGGAAATATTACAGCCATCAAGCAACAATCCCAAGTTATTAAATGTACAAAAGGAATTGATTGCCACTGCCTGACATAATCTCCCCAATCTCCATTTAACCAAGCCCAAGCTAACAGCCAGATAGTAGTTAGTAAAAGTACAATCCCTGTCCAGCGGGAGTCTGATATTTTGATCAACATATCTTTGCGGCCGGAAAATTGTGGCTGGGGCTGGCGCAGGAGTAAGTAGGGAATTAAGCCGATGATGCCGGCGCCGTTGGAAGCGATAAAAGCAGGCCCAGCGGATATATTTTGGGTTCTCTCATCAATGAATAGGAGGCAAGCGTAAACCATCGGCCACACTCCCATGAGAGCGAATACCGTTACAAGGTAGGGGTTAATTCCTTCTAGCTGGAATTTGAGCATTTTTTCCATAACTGTTAGCGTTCCGGGCCGATCGAGAGGAGCTAGCAGCAAGGTGTAGGCAATAAATGTTGCCCACAGCAACCCCAGAAACATTTTTGTTTTCATCAGATATAACGAGTGGTGGAACCCGACTAAACTAAATTATGGTAAAGTAGCGGCCGAGTTAGCGCCGTCTATCTTAGGTGATAAGCAGTTCGATTGGAACAGCGGCTGCAAACCCCGTTTTAGTTCGGGGATGAAATGCTCTACAGCAGCCGAGCATTACTTTAGGCAGACGCAGGAGCCCCGCCAGGGGAGATACATTTTAAAGAATCGGTTGTTTTCATTACACAACCCTTTATTAGAAAAGGAGTTTCAGCGATGAACTTAATATCTGTAGAGGAACTCAAAGCGCTGGTACAACAATCTGCTGGATTGTGCGTCTCTATTTATATGCCAGTCGCTCAAGGAACAGAAATTCAACAAAATCCGATTCGGTTCAAAAATTTAATCAGAGAGGCTGAAGACAAAATAGTAGAGTACGGATTTGACAAAAAAGAAGCTGCCCAATTGCTAGAGCCAGTCCGAGCAGAAATTGACCAGGAAAACTTTTGGGAAAATCAAAGCAACCTGCTGGCGATTTTTGTCGGTTCGGGATTTTTCCGCTACTATACCTGTCCGGTGAATTTTGATGAATTAGTGGTTGTGAGCGACAATTTTCACGTCAAACCGCTGATGCCTCTGCTGACAGGAGATAATTTATTTTATGTTTTAGCTCTCAGTAAAAAGGAAGTGAGGCTGATTGAGTGTACGGCTTACAGTGCTCGGGAAGTTGAAGTTGAAAACTTGCCGAAAAGCCTTGAGGAGGCTCTGCAATATGACCCGACAGCTAAAGATGGTCAGTTTCGGATTGCTACTTCCAAAGGAGGCACTAATAATTCTTTTCAGCAGCCGGGAAGTTTTCACGGCCAAGGAAGTCCGGATCGAGATGAGCCCCAGCAGGAAATATTGCAGTATTTCCACATAATCGATGGGGCGCTGCACAAATATTTGCACAATAAAAAAGCTCCTTTAGTGTTAGCTGGAGTTGAGTATTTGCTCCCGCTTTACCGAGAGGCCAATACCTACCCGCATTTAGTTGAAGAAGGAATTACAGGCAATCAGAAACTTCTCAAGCCGGAAGAGTTGCGGGCAGAAGCTTTGCCGCTTGTGGAACCTTTGTTTTTGCAGGCTCAGTCGGAGGCGATCGCACAATACCACGATTTGACAGGAAGCGATAAAATTTCTGCTGATTTGAAAGAAGCTGTTTCGGCTGCTTATTTTGGACGAGTCGATCGACTGTTTGTTGCTCTTGGCGTTCAGCAGTGGGGTACTTTTAATCCCGAGACGAACGCGGTGCAAATCCACCCCGAGGCAGAATTGGGCGACGAAGATTTGTTGAATGCCGCAGCAATTCAAACTATTCTCAACGGCGGAACTGTTTACGCAGTGCCGCCAGAAAAAGTGCCGGACGAGGCACCTTTAGCTGCTATTTTCCGCTATTAATTTACCAGGTTTAAACCAATGGAATCTACTTCAATGACAAATTCCGACAAACAAAACCAAAGTAGCAGCGGCGATACCGAACGCTGGGCATCTTTAATTGGTGGCGGGGCGCTGGTGCTTTTTGGTTTGTCGCAGCGTTCTTTGCGAGGTGCTTTGCTGGCGGTTGCGGGCGGCGGTTTAGCGGCGCGCGGTTTGGGGGTTGTGGAGGGTTTGCAGTCTGCTGCAGATCCGAATCAAAGCATTAAAGTTGAAAAGACGGTGACGATCGACAAACCGGCTGATGAATTGTACCGTTTATGGCGCAATTTTGAAAATTTGCCTCGGTTTATGAAGCATCTCAAACACGTTACTGTCATCGATGAAAAACGTTCTCACTGGATTGCCAGCGCGCCGATGGGCAATAGTGTGGAATGGGATGCAGAGATTGTCCGCGAAGAAGAAAATCGCTTAATTGCTTGGGCGTCTGTTGAAGGATCTGATGTTGAAAATTCTGGTTTTGTGCGCTTTCAACCGGCATCAGCGGGACGGGGTACAGAGGTAAAAGTTGTCATCGAATACAACCCTCCGGGCGGTGCAATTGGTGCTGGCGCTGCTAAACTATTTGGCGAAGCTCCCGAACAGCAAATTGCCAATGATTTACGCCGCTTTAAGCAGTTGATGGAAGCTGGGGAAATAGCGACTACGGAAGGTCAACCTTCGGGCCGCAAGTAATAAGTTAGATTGCTCCCCCCGATTTAACTCACGCCCAGAGCACTATTCTCAAGAACAGGCAAGATGCCTGTTCCACAAAGAGTGAATTTCTTGTGGGGTGGGCATCCTGCCCGCCCATAAAAAGCTTATTGAAAATGGGGCAAGATGTCAGATATAACCATCTTTGTTGTTTACCTGATTAGCTGATGTCCTCTCAAGTGGTTTTCGGAAATGCGGGCGTTGAAGGTGCAAGTCGGGGCGGTTGGTTTGCGGGTCACTTTATGACGCCTGAAGATGACCCGCGATCGACTTCTGTTTTAGAGGTAAAATGGGGCACTCACCCCGCCGGAGATTGTAGGACTCAGTGGGCGGTAAATGCGGAAGCCACGACGCTTTCTATCCTGGTAAAAGGGCGGTTTCGCCTGCAATTTCCCGAACAAGAAATTTTGCTTTCTCGCGAAGGAGATTATGCTCTCTGGCTGCCGGGAGTGCCTCATTATTGGTCTGCCGAGGAGGATTCGGTGATCGTGACTGTGCGGTGGCCTTCGCTGTCGGGAGATAGTTCGGGAGTTAAGAATTAACTTTCATATCGGGAACTAAAACGCGGCCTTTATAACCCGCGCGCTGGTAGCGATCGATCGCCTCTGATGCGATAACACCCGCTTTCCCGCTCTCAACCAGCGCTACGCAAGCACCGCCAAAACCTCCGCCCGTCAGCCTTGCGCCGAAGACTCCGGGGATTGACTGCAAGATGGCCGCCAGCGCGTCTACTGCCGCCACCGAAACTTCGTAGTCGTCGCGCTGGCTGGCGTGGGAAGCATTCATTAACTCACCAAAACGCTCTGCAGGCAAAGATTTTACCGCTTCGAGCACGCGGTTGTTTTCGGTAACGACGTGGCGCGATCGCCTTTTGAGGGGTTCTGGCAATACTTCGACTGCTTGGGGATCGGCGATATCCCTGAGAGCCTTAACTCCCAATATCCGCGCGGATTCCTCGCACTCGGCGCGGCGCTCGTTGTAGCCGCTTCCTGCTGCTAGTTTGTGGCTTTCGCCGCTGTCAATTATTAAAATTTCTGTGCCTGCGGGAAAAGGTACCGGGCGGCATTCGAGGCTGCGGGTGTCGATAAATAGCATGGTGTTGGTGTCTGCTAAACTCGACGCCATTTGATCCATGATGCCGCAGTTCAAGCCTGCATACTGGATTTCGGCTTGCTGTCCGATTTGAGCTAGCCGCACGTCATCTAGGGGGAGATTCAGCAGCGCGCGCAGTCCTCTGAGGGTTGCTATTTCTAAAGCGGCGCTGCTGGACAAACCGGAGCCGATCGGCACATTGGAGGTAATGTAGAGATTTATTGGCGGTACTTTGTATCCTTCTTTTTCTAAAAGTCTGAGGCAGCCACAGATATAACTGACGAAGTTTTGCGGTATTGTATCGTCGTCTGAATAATTTATGAGTTCGTCATATTCTGCTGAATAAAAATGGTGTAGAGCGTCGCTGCTGAAGCCGATTTCTACTGTTGTGCACTGGGGAATCGCAGTTGGAAGTACAAATCCATCGTTGTAGTCTGTGTGTTCGCCCAGCAGGTTTACTCTTCCGGGCGCACTGGCTGTGGTGTGGGGTAATGTACCAAATACTCGTTGGAATTGCATTTTTGGGGAATTGGTAATTGGGAACAAATTAATTTATTTTTTATCGTTTATCCTTTTATAGTGCCCATGTTTTTTGCTTAATTCAACCCCTGTTAACAAAAATCAACATGACCGTAGGTTAGGAAAAGATATTGAGCTGTGATAAAATGACAGGCTAAGATTTCTCCAAAAATTCAAAAAATGCGATCGACCAGACCCCGGAAACAGTTTGCTCAACATTGGCTCAAAAGCGAGAAAGCCTTAGATAAGATTGTGAAAGCGGCTTCTTTGGATCGCGATCGCGTCCTGGAAATTGGGCCGGGTACGGGGATTTTGACTCGACGCTTGCTGCCTGCGGCTGAGTCTGTTGTAGCGGTGGAGATCGATCGAGATTTGTGTCTCAAGCTAGCCAAACAACTCGGCAAAACCGACAATTTTTTACTGCTGCAAGGCGACATCTTGGAAATGGACTTAGAGGCTGAACTAACGGCTTTTCCCAAATTCCAAAATCCCAATAAAGTTGTTGCTAACATTCCCTATAATATCACCGGCCCGATTCTGCAAAAACTGCTGGGAACCATATCTGTTCCTGCTGCTAAACCCTTCGATTCGATCGTGCTGTTAGTGCAGAAAGAAGTGGCCCAAAGGCTTTACGCTAAACCGGGTTCGACAGCTTTTGGCGCTTTGTCGGTACGGGTGCAGTATTTAGCAGAATGCGAGTTAATTTGCGATGTGCCGTCTAAAGACTTTTTTCCGCCGCCAAAAGTCGATTCTGCCGTGGTGCGGCTGGTTCCGAGACAGATAGAAACTGCGGCGGTTAATCCGCGCTATTTGGAAAATTTAGTTAAGTTGGGTTTTGGTAGCAAGCGCAAAATGCTGCGAAATAATTTGAAAGGGGCTGTGGATTTAGATAAACTGGTTCAACTGCTAGAAGAGTTACAGGTAAATCCTCAATCTCGCGCAGAAGATTTAAGCGTGGCTCAATGGGTAAGTTTGAGTAATAATATTATGTCCAGTCAGCTAAATCTTAATAATTTTTAGTTAGGTATTCCGTTCTCTAGCTATTGAATAAAGACTCTTAGTGCGGAATACAAACATATTTTTTACCAATGATCCACAGGAGTAAATATAGTTTTTTAGCTCAAAGTAGGTCGGTGCGAAATGAAGTTTGATACAGCCATAAATTAATTACATTAAGTAATCTTGAGTCGGGAGGAAGTATCCGATCTCTAGTGCCACGGAACCGGGAAGGTTGGGCAGTTAAATTTAGGTTTAGTGTGCATTTTTTAAGGTGTATTTCAGCCTCACGGGAATTTTAATAATAAATTCCGTACCTTTCCCCGGTGCAGAAATACACTGCAATTCGCCTAGATGTCTTACGGTGATAATTTGATAGCCGATCGATAAACCCAACCCTATGCCTTTCCCTACTGGTTTAGTGGTAAAAAAGGGATTAAATAAGTGCTTTATCACCGATTCTGTTATGTCGGGGCCGTTGTTGGTAATTCTGATTTCTACCATTTCACTGTCTAAAAGTTTGGTAGAAATTTTGATGAGGCGGGGATTAGCTTCATCGGCTGCAATCGAATCGCTATGGCTGTCCTCTTCTAAAGCATCAATAGCATTAGCCAGGATATTCATAAACACTTGATTTAGCTGGCCGGGATAGCACTCTATTTTCGGTAAATTGCCATATTCTTTGATAACTTGAATGCTCCACAAACCTTGCTGAGCATTCAATCGGCTTTGCAAAATCATCAGTGTACTGTCAATTCCTTCGTGAATGTCGGCTAATTTCATTTCTGCTTCGTCATGGCGAGCAAAAATTCGCAGCGACTTGACAATACCGAGAATGCGCTCGGCGCCATTTTTCAGAGAAATTAATATTTCTGGCAGGTCAGAAATGATAAAATCTAAATCTACCGACTTGAGTTTTTCTTTAACTTGGGGTAGGGGATTTGGATACTGCTCTTGATAAAGATACAGCACTTCCGGATGTTATGAGGTACAGTAGCAGCAATTAGTAAACCAGTTTTTAAGATGTTTCGGATTAATTA